>VFJT01000190.1 GCA_009885935.1 Gammaproteobacteria bacterium | reverse complement strand
TCGCTCATTATATATCTCCGATTGGTCATTATTTATATCCCAGCCTCTGCTAAAAGCGGACATTTTAACTTGGGACAAACCGGACATTACTACTTTGGGCTAACATTTTTAACTAAGCCCATTGACAAATGCCTCAAATAAAAATATCATATACAGCTATTTTGGCCTTTCACGGCTATTTTGAATAAAAAAAGAACATTTTTAAGGTGGAATTAAGATATGAAGCGCACTTTTCAGCCCAGTAACCGCAAACGTAAAAACGATCACGGTTTTAGAGCCCGTATGAGCACTAAAAATGGTCGTAAAGTTTTGAGCCGACGCCGTGCCAAGGGCCGTAAGGTACTAAGCGCCTAAGCCATTGATAAATATAAAGGAGGGGCAAGAAGTGCCCAATGAGGAAACTCATCCGTCTCCTTTCACTAAGCAGCACCGCTTATCGGGGCGCATTGATTTTGAAAACGTGATGAAAGCACCGCTTCATCGTTTGGGCTCAGATGTCTTTTTGTTATTAGCCCAAGCCAATGTTTTAACCCATGGCCGCTTGGGGTTGATTGTTGCTAAGAAGAATGTAAAAAGAGCAACACGGCGCAATTGGGTGAAACGCCAATGTCGTGAATATTTTCGTCGCCAGCAACATGAAGTCAGTCATTTTGACATTGTGATTTTGGCGAGAAAAGGCATCGCCGATCTAAGCCGCGATGAATTAACGCAAAGGTTAGATGTGGTATGGAAAAAATTGGCAAAGTATGGGCGTTTACACTCATAGCTATGATAAGACTTTATCGCCTTTTATTAAGCCCGGTGCTAGGCCCGTGTTGTAGGTTTTATCCCTCTTGCTCGGTGTATGCGATAGAAGCTTTACAACAAAAAGGATGGTTGCGCGGTAGCAGCTTGGTCATAAAAAGGATAATGAAATGTCATCCGTGGCATGATGGTGGTTACGATCCTATTCCCTAAAATATTTAAGGTATAAAATGGAACAGTTGCGATTTATTTTATTAGTTATTTTATTTTTAACGGGATATTTATTGTGGAAAACTTGGGGTGACGAACATCCTACCGTACCTGTTACGCAACAAACAGATTATATTCCTTCTGCCGCTAGCCCAGGTAATTTGCCCGCATTAGCTTCACCACACAGTAATATCGCCACTAATCCGGCCGCTGTTACAAGCACTGCTGCACCCGTAGCCAGCAGTAGTACCCAAGGCCAACGCATCAATATCAAAACCGATGTGTTGGATTTAGTGATCGACAGCAAGGGCGGTGATATAGTACAGGCAGAATTGCCACAATACCCTAAAGTATGGAACACACCACAAGACCCGGTTATTTTATTTAATAATCTCGATGATTCTCGCTATTTAGCCAGCAGCATTTTAGTAGGCGATAAGGGTTTTCCTTCGTCTTTGAATCAACAGGCTGTGTTTAGCACCGACAATACCAACTATCAATTGCAACCCGGGCAAGACAGTTTAAAAGTGGTTTTACAGTGGCAAGGAAATGGGTTGACTGTAGAAAAAGAATATGTTTTTCACCGGGGTATCTATGCTATAGATGTCAATTATCGTATACGCAATACGGCCACAACGCCATGGCAGGGTAATCTTTATTCGCAGCTTATGCGCGTGAATAATCCTGTCGTAGAAAAAAATGGTTTTACGCACGCTTATTTTGGTGCGTCTTTGTCTACTGCGGATACTTCCTACAAAAAAATCAGCTTCAAAGATATGGATAAATTAAAGCAGAATGCTGAGCCGCTTTTATCTAATCCTATCGTTACCAAAGGTTGGGTAGCGATGCAACAACATTATTTCTTATCGGCTTGGGTGCCGCCAGCGGATAGCAATCAGCATTTTTATTCTCAAGCTTACCCTAATAATTTGTATGCTATAGGCATGATGGGACCACAAATTGTAGTTGCACCTGGGCAAGAGGAGACTACGCAAATGAAATTATACGTAGGCCCTGAAGTCAACGAACAGCTACAAGCCATTTCGCCTAAATTAAATCTAACGATAGATTATGGTTTCTTATGGCCTATATCCACATTATTTTTATGGGTAATGACGCGCATTTACGCTATTCTGCACAATTGGGGGTGGTCCATCGTTATTTTGACCATACTCATTAAGCTTGCGTTCTATAAATTATCTTCGATGAGTTATAAATCGATGGCCAAAATGCGTGAGCTGCAACCGAAGATGGCGGCGTTAAAAGATCGTTTTGGTGACGACAAACAGAAGATGAGTCAGGCGACCATGGAGTTGTATAAATCTGAAAAGGTCAATCCTTTAGGCGGCTGTTTGCCTGTTGCGGTACAAATTCCATTCTTCATCGCTTTATACTGGGTACTGGCAGAAAGTGTGGCTCTGCGGCAAGCACCCTTTATTTTCTGGATCCACGATTTATCCTTACGCGATCCGTATTATATTTTGCCTATACTGATGATCGTCACTATGTTTATACAGCAGAAATTAAGTCCTGCGCCGCCGGATCCCATGCAGGCAAAAATGATGATGGTGCTGCCATTGGTCTTTGGTGTGCTGTTCATGATGTTCCCTGCGGGCTTGGTTTTATATTGGGTAGTGAATAATACTGTTTCCATATTGCAACAATGGTATATTACGCGCTGTTACGAAAAATCCATACACAAAAGAAGATGACGCGGTTTTATAGTGAAGATACTATCGTTGCACCCGCAACGGCGCAGGGTAGGGCCGGTATAGGCATAGTGCGCGTATCAGGGCCACTGTGCGCGGCTATAGCAGAGGCTATAGCCGGAGTCTTACCAGCAGAACGCCTAGCCACATACCGCCCATTCTACGATACAGAGCAAAATTTAATAGATAAAGGCTTAGTGATCTATTTCAAAGATCCCCATTCTTTTACCGGTGAAGATGTATTGGAATTTCATCTACACGGCAGTCCGGTATTATTAGATCTGATGGTTCAAGCTATTTTACAGCAAGGCGCACGGCTAGCGCGCCCAGGTGAATTCAGTGAACGCGCTTTTTACAATCAAAAAATAGACTTGGCTCAAGCCGAGGCCATTGCCGATTTAATTGCCGCGGGTTCTGCCACAGCAGCACGCAGTGCTTTAAAATCCTTAGAGGGCGAGTTTTCGCGCTTAATCAACGCCTTGGTCGATAAAGTTGTACATTTGCGCATGTATGTAGAAGCGGCTATAGACTTTCCCGATGAAGAAATTGATTTCATTGCCGATAAAAAAGTAGCGGGTATGTTAGAGGATATTGCCGTGGAACTACACGCTATTGCGCAGCAAGCCGAAAAAGGCGTGTTATTACAAGAAGGCATAACGATTGCCTTAGCCGGCAAACCCAATGCCGGTAAATCGAGTTTATTAAACTATTTGAGCGGCAAGGATAGCGCCATTGTTACCCCCATTCCCGGAACCACGCGCGATATTTTACAAGAGTACATTCAAATTGAGGGCGTTCCTTTACACATCATCGATACCGCTGGTCTTAGAGACAGCGACGATGTAGTAGAGCAGGAGGGAATACGCAGAGCCTTATTGGCACTAGATAAGGCACAACAAATCTTGTGGCTTATAGATGGTGAACAAGAAGAATTAGACAATGTAGAAGCGTATTTAAAAAGCATTCCGCTAGAAGCAAAATATCACGATAGAATGACGCTTATTTATAACAAAATTGATCTCTCTACGCAAAAAGAACGGTGTAGTCAGCAAGGCGGCCATACTGTGTTATATCTCTCGATCAAAACTGGGCAGGGTTTAGATTTATTGCAGCAACACTTAAAATCCATTTTAAATCTCAATGACAACGAAGCCAATTTTATAGCCCGTAGACGACATCTAGCGGCATTGGCTGCCGCTAAAGACGCTTTATCTAAAGCTAAAGAAGCCTTACATACCAAATTAGCCGGCGAACTAATGGCCGAAGATTTAAAAGCAATGCAAAATAGCTTAAATGAAATCACCGGCCAATTTACCGCAGATGATTTATTGGGAAAGATTTTTTCGGAATTTTGCATAGGGAAATAGGGTGTAATATCAATTCTGTCTGTACTCTAAATGTATTGAATTGCACAGCCCCGTCATTGCGAGCGGACGAGCGCAGCGAGGCCAGCGTGGCAATCCAGAAAAATATTTAGCATGGAACAAAGTTATGTTAAAACACCAAATGTCTATTATAAAGGTAACTACTCGCCCCATCATTGCATCGTCGCTGCGCTCCTCACAATGACGGGGCGAGTAGGCAAAAATATTTTAAAATTTTCTCTAAAAACACTTGACAAGGTTT
>VFJT01000171.1 GCA_009885935.1 Gammaproteobacteria bacterium | reverse complement strand
GCGCTGGCGGCCCCAGTGTGGCTTTAGGAGTCGCTTTACCACACGAACACGGTCCTAATCGATACATCACCCCCGAACTCACCTTTAAATTTCATTATTTTGCCATGCGCAAAATGCATTTTTTAATACGCGCCAAAGCCATGGCTGTTTTTCCCGGTGGTTTTGGTACCTTAGATGAATTGGTTGAAACCTTAACCTTAATGCAAACCGGTAAAGTAAAACCTTTCCCCATCTTAATTTTTGCCCGTGACTTCTGGGAAAAATTAATTGATTTCAATTGGTTGGTCGAAACTGGCGTGATAGCCCCTGCAGATTTGAACTTGTTTCAGTATGTAGAAACGGCTGAAGAGGCTTGGCAGGCGATTGTCGATTTTTATAGGTTAGCGTGATTCTATTAGGCAACCGCGAGCAGCACTGCTTTGGAAATAAGCTTTCAGCCAACACCTACTTACAGTATAGCTTCGTCTTGAGCTTCTCTATTAGTAAAAAAGCGCCCTCCTCTTAAGGAACTCTTAATAATTACTGCCTCGCTATAGTATACACTTAGGCCTGAATGAGGTTCTATCTTTGTTTCGGAAAATTGATAGATACGGTACTGCTAATTATAAAAATAATTATTCTTGAGGTGAATTATGGCTGGAAATGAGAAAATGCTACAAGCTCAAATAAACCAGATCTATGAAAAGGCGGGAGCTCTTATAGCGAAGGAGAACAAAAATGGGGTTTCACTAAACGCATTAGATCCAAGTCAGCAACAGCACTTGTATCGGCTACTAGGGAAAATGGTGCTAAGTAATAATGGCTTCGATGAAAATGATATCCAGGAAACTATTCGTTTAGAAGAAATAGCTTCTTTAAAAAACAGAAAAACTATTATCGTTCTATATTTTTCGGAAGAGACATTAGCCGCATCTAAATTATCTAAAAAATATGGCCCGTCTGTTAACTTTAAAACAGTGGAAATTCATAAAAATGGCTCCGTAAATTTTCAGGATAAAATAAACGTCAACACAAAAATAATCGCCTGTGGGCACGGTCTTCCCGGAGGGAATTCTATTGCATCAAGTAGCGGTCAGCGTTTGTCAATGGGAAATTTAGCTAAGGCGATTTCTGAAAATATGGTAAAAGGGCAAACTAAAATAAAAATAGCCTTGCATAGTTGTGATGCGGGGTCAGAGGGAAAAGGTAATGTGACTGATCATACAAATAGCATTGCTGGACATCTCCATGCACAATTAGTTCATCTAAAAATAGAGCCCACGATATCCGCAAAATTATTATCAAGCAAAATAGATGACTATGGCAGAAAAAGAACTATTGGAAACAACGATATGAGCCGCGAAGAAAATGCCATTCATGAAAGTCTTATTTCCAACCTGGAAAATAAAATTCTTCTTTATAAAATAAAAAAAGAAATCTCCCTCTTGAAAAAATCATTACCCAACCCGATAATACGTGGTGATGGATTATCAAACGAAGAAATCGCAAAGTCTAGTGCGTGCATTATTGACCCAAGAAAAAAAACAGCCTCTGATGATGAACTTCTTGCAATGTATCTGCTAGGAACGGGAATTTGTTTTTTTGAAATCAATAAAAAAATTGGATCTAAAGTTGTTTTAGAATACAATCCGGAAAATCCATGCGTTCCTAAAATAACGTATCCTTATGGGAGTCCAAGTCAAAATTTATCAGAAAGAGAATTTGACTCATTCTCAGGAAATACCCACGTTACAGCCTTTTCTAAAAAAATTTACGGTGATTTAAAGAAAAATTCGGTAGCAGCACGCGCTGCTTGGATTGAAATTTTTAAAGAATTTGAAGATGGCGCTGCTTTCAAAAATTTACAACAGCCTGAACAAGATCAGTTAAAACAGGATAAAGAACTTATTTGCATGACCATGGAACTGCCTTTCCCTGAAGCAATCGAACACATTCTAAAAAAACACCAAAAGCCTACTAATACCGCTTTAATGGAATTATGTTATAAAAATGAAGAAATTAAACGCCGGCAACAAGAACGAGTAGTAATAGTCTTTGATAGAGCTAAGGGGATGAAGACCGCGATTCAAAAAGACCAGTTAGCGCTAAATCAGCAAGAAAATCTGGGCAGTGTTATTGTTGAACAACATTCTGCTGGAAAAACATCTTCTCTCCAACAACCTTCAGCTGCTAACGTAAGCTTTTTCCCACCACAACAACAGCAAGCGCTTAGAGAGCCAGCGCATACTGCTTATAATGGGAAGCCATATCCATCTACTTCCTATAATGGAAGCAAATAACTGTCACGGATAAAAGTAACTTATACACACGTTTGTTTAAAAGGGCGCCTCACGAGGCGCCCCTACAACAACCCCTTTAACGCCGCCACTATATCCTCACAACTCGGTAATACCGCTTCCCAGGCTTTACCGAGCGGGATAAAAGAATCTTCCGCTACGACGCGCTTCGTAGGCGGCATCGGCTTGCAATTTTCATAGAGCAGCGTGAATAAGGCTTCGCTGATGCTGCCTGTTTTTCTAGATTCATCCACAATTAAAATTGCTTTAGCATCTTTTACCTGTTGCAAAATAGCTTCTAGTGGCAAGGGCGCTAACCAACGTATATCCACTACTTTAATCTGAATGCCCCGCTCCTCTTCTACTTTGCGCGCCGCTTGCAAAGATAAATAAAAACCATTGCCATAGCTTAGAATAACGATAGAACTCTCATCAGGTCCCCTCACCCCCACCTCACCCCAGGTGATTTTTTCGTTGGGCGACGGATAATCGCATAACCACAAGTTGTCACCTGGTGCATATAGATCCTTAGTCATGTACAAGGCAATCGGCTCTAAAAACACGACTATGCGTTGTTCTATTAAGGCTTTGTCTACCGCTGTGCGCAACATTTTAGCGGCATCGCTGCCGTTCGATGGACAGGCTATCAACACACTGGGTATATCGCGAATCGCGGCAAACGAATTGTCATTGTGAAAATGACCGCCGAAACCCTTTTGATAGGCCAAACCGGCAATGCGAATGATCAGTGGATTGGTATACTGACCATTGGAGAAAAAGGACAAGGTTGCCGCCTCGCCACGCAATTGATCAATAGCATTATGCAAATACGCCAGAAATTGAATTTCAGGGATCGGTAAAAACCCATTCTGCGCAAAGCCTATGGCTAAACCCAAAATGGTTTGTTCATCTAATATCGTATCAAACACGCGGCGCTGGCCAAAACGTTCTAATAAGCCCGGCGTAACCCTATACACTCCACCCTTTTTTGCCACGTCTTCGCCGAATAATACAATAGTGTCTATGCTCAACATCGCATCAATCAGCGCGAAATTAATGCATTGCGATAAATTGCGTTTCAAGGATAATTGCGCATACAAATCGCCGAATACCAGCTTGCGTTGTTCCTCAGTGACCGTTTTTATCGCCCATTCTTTGCGTGCAGGTGGAATCAACGAGGCCATAATCTCTGTTTTAGTCGTTAATTTAGGGCGTAAAATGGCTTGTTGCGCTTTTTCTGCGACTACGTTTCGCCAATGTTCATATCTTGCGATAATGGCGTCGCTCGTCATTAAGCCATTGGATATCACTTCCCTTGCTGTATGCAACAGTGGATCGTTATTTTCGCGCAAGCTGATTTGCGCTTCCGTTTGATATTGCGTTTCTATGTCTGAGCCCGCATGTCCTAGTAAACGCACTGTTTTTAAATGGAGAAATACCGGCTTTTTTTGTTCTCGTGCGAGATGTGCCGCCAAAACGCTTTTGGCATAGACATCGATGGGGTTTAAGCCATCGGCTAAAATATAGTGTAAGTCTACATTCTGACTCATGCTATCGACTATCCAGCGTTTAGGCGTAGGCACAGAAATACCGATGCCATTGTCTTCGCAAATAAACACCAGCGGCAAGGGATACTGCGTATGTGCAATCCAAGCAGCTGTATTCAAGGCCCCTTGCGCCGTAGAATGATTAAACGAAGCATCGCCAAAACTACACAAGACGACGCTGTCGACTAAAAAAGTGCTGTTAAGTTTTAATTCTTTAGCCCGGGTTAAAGAAAAAGCCATGCCTACGGCTTTGGGCAAATGCGAGGCGATGGTACTGGTTTGTGGCGGCACACACAAGGGCACACTGCCCCACACTTTATGTCGTCCACCGGCAATAGGATCTTCTTTGGACGCGACTAAAGACAATAATGTGTCGTAAATACTATCGATTTCTGGAACGCTGCGCGCGCGCTCTATCATAAAAGCGCCGCTGCGATAATGCAAAAAAGCAGGATCGGTGTGGCGAAACGCGGCGGCTACCGCAGCATTGCCTTCATGGCCGCTGCTGCCTATAGTATAAAAGCCCTGCTGTTTTTCTTTTAATTCGCGCGCCATAAAATCCAAATGACGACTGATCATCATGGAGTCAAATAGATTTAAAAAAGCGTGTGGCTTTAATGCCGCCGTTGTTAATGAAGTCTCTGATAAAGCGGCTGGAAAATCGTGTGCACGAACAATGTTGCTAAAGTTTTCATCTACAATGTGTGTGCGATCAAGCATAAGTAATTAGCTGTCCCTTGCCAGGCATGATATCTGACCAGTGCAATAAAGGAAAAGAAATGGCGTGCAATTCGCTGACGTCTAAATTGCCTTCAACTTCTGGACATAATGTAAGGGCTAAAAAACTGATCCCTGGATTATGTCCCACTAGCAATACCGTATGCCAACTATCATCAAAACTTTTAATAACCTGCAGGATAGCTTCTTCTGACGCGTTATATAAGGTGTCTGTTACAATAATTTTATCTTCAGGATAGTTGATCACTTCAGCCACAGCAAGCGCGCTAGATAGAGTTCTGGCTGCAGGACTGGTGACGATAGCACTGCACACTACATCATGCTGCTGCAACATTAACCCGCGGGCTTTACATTGTTCTATACCTTCGTCAGTCAAAGGTCTGTCAACATCGCGCATGGCGGATCCCGCTTCACCATGACGCATTAATAGGATTGTTTTTTGCATCATGAATTACTCACCGCTCTTCGAACTACCTCCACTAGCGCCATCTCCAGTCGTATCGCCACTATCATCCGATGTTTGCTCTACTACCGTTGCTACCGTTAAGGCACGACGCTCGCCATCTTTATACAAAACTATACCGTTATCATCTATTTTGCTCACCACAGAATTATCCGGCAGATGTGAACCCAGTTTAACCGTAACATAGTTGCCGCGTAAATTTAATACGGCGCTCCACGCATTATTTTTCAGTCCTACATAAACCAATGTAACACCGCTCAGCGATTTATCCGCATCGCTATCACCACCTTCCTGCCCAGGCAATAGTATTCCTAATTTGGACGCTTGCTGTTCAGATTTTGCCGTTTCCACTTGTGTTTTAATCAGCGTAGATTGCGAAGTAGCAAGCTTGTTTTGCATTTCCATCAATTGGTATTGATTGACCAATTGTAGATATTGCTGCTGCACCTGACGGCGTTCTTCCAATAAGTTGAGTTCTTCCGGAGTTAATTCGCGTTTAGGCATTTCAACCACTTGTGGCACAGCAGGATTAGCCGCAGGAGCGGTGTTCACCGTATTGGCAGCAACACCAGCAGTGCTATTGGCATTCACTGCCAAATCAGAAGCAGCGCTATTATCGGCTGGTGCTGCCTGCTGCGCTGCCGCGGGTGCAGGCGCTTTTATCGCGGGTGCGGGCGCAGGGCTACTACCCGCAAAAAAGAGCTTATACACCATGTAGCCAATAATCAAGAAGACGATGATGGTGGCAACCGCCATCCCCTTTTGTTTGGGTTCCATATCTGACCATGCCATAACTATGCTCCTATTAACTGTATTGTCAGTTGTCCTGATATTAAACCGCTGCTCACCGTCATTGTGGCAGTACTCAACACGGCAGGCAATCCTTTTAACACATCCGCTAATACCATTAAACTATCCGGGGACTGACCCGTAAAGCTGATGTTAATGCTACTTTGCTGATAGTTGCTATTCTTTGCAATCGCGCCTACTGTCACTGTGCTGCCCGGAAACTTAGCATTCAATTCATCATAAAAATTAGCCAACAGATCGGGTAATTTGTAAATGACCTCGGGCGTAGATCTCGCTGTGACTTGCATCGTATAAGTCAACACCGCTTGTCCGGTATTAATACTCATCTGCACATCCGGATGACTGCGTTTCCACGCCAATAAAATACCCGCATTACCGCCATCTTTTGCTAAAGTCACCGTGGCGGTACTGCCCGCCAAAGTTAAGGATTGCGGCGTCCAACCGGGTACAGTATAGGCATCGCTTACAGTCCTAATGAGATTCTGCAAAATGGCATCGGGCGCAGGAGTCATCAATGCTTGTTTAAAGCCTGCATAGGGATCGGGCGGTGGTGGTGGCGGTCCTGTGACTACCGGTGGGGGTGGTGGTGGCGGTGCGGGTTTCATCACATACCAGATGATAAGACTCAATACACACAATATAGCCGCAATAATGACTAATTTTTTTAAGGATATTCCGGCATAGCCCAAACTGGCAAAAGCTTGTTTCACCGTGCCTAAAGCGTATTCTTCATTAGGCTTTAACTGTAAAAAAACAGAAGATTCTACATACTCTAAGGTACTGACGTTTTGCGTAGGAAATTGAAATTGGCTACTGCCTTCTCCTATGGGTAAATCGCCAAATAACTTAATTTTATAGGCAGTACTGCCTAAAGTTAAGGCCGCTAATTCATCCATCAAATTGCGTATATTGACTTCAGTATCTATAAAAACAGTGCCGCCACGAATCACTACCAAAAGAACACTACTGCCATTGGGTAATTCTTCACAATAAATCAAATTATCGGGTTCATCGAAATGGTGCCATGCTGATTCCGCCAGTAAATAACCGCTATCTTGCGAGAAAATAGCCTCCACCCCTTGATCGCGCTGAAAGCATTTCACATATTGGCCATTTTCTGTAGCCAATAGCTGAATTTCACGCTTCATCATGCCAGGTGTAGCGGCGGTCAACAATTCGCGGTAGGTTAAGACGACAAATTCTACGTCATCGTAACGGACAATCTGCGTCATTTAGAAATTATCCCCATCTAATATTATCGGCGTAATGAGCACCACCAATTCTTCGTTAGTAGATGCCGCCGCCATACCACCCAAAGCCGTTAAGCCGGCGATGGAGTCTTGTCTATTAGCATCGTTTAAGCTTTTATACCCCGCCAGCACCAATGTTTGGCCATTACGCAACACACTGCGTTGATTAAAGTTTTTTTGCGACAATATAGGTACCTGAATAGCACTGGTTGTAGTGCCTGGTGGCTCGTCAGCAGCTGAAGTCGTTTGCCCTGTTTGGCTAACCACATTGATAGAAATTAGGTTAGACAAGGTACTGCTGATTTGCAGATAAATTTTATCGTCTTGGATCTTCGGTAGCATATAGAGTTGCAAACCATAGTTGATAATACCCGGGGTTAAACTCTGTTGTGAAAACCCTGAGGCATCCCCTGTAGCCCCTGTGATCGTATTGGTTTGTGAAGCCAAATAACTCTGTTGCTGCAGAATAGAAATTTGCGCCACCTGATCATTCAAAGTGGTTAAGGATGGTTGATTGATAACCGCTACTTTGCCCTGTTGTTCTAGGGCATTGATAATAATCGAGGTACCTGCCCATTTACCCTTTGTTCCGGTATTATAAGTTGCCGCTCCCACTGCTGTAGTGGGGACAGTTAATATACCCCCAGCAGCGCTGGATAAATCCGCCTTAAACGCAACATTACCGCCGCCGCTGCCGATACTGAAGGCAACGGCGCTCCAATCTATTCCATACTGAAATTGCTTATCCAACGTTACATCCAAGATCTGTACTTCAAAGTGCACTTGTTTGGATAAAATCTTATTCATTTGATCCAAATAATGACTGATATCGCTAATATTCGCTGGGTGGTCGCGCACGGTGATGGTAGTGGTGGCCTGGGATACACTCATTTTACCTTTAGGAGATAATAAGGTAGTAATAGCCTCTTTCATATCGTCCCATACCGATAAATTGTCATTGCCTAGATTGCTGTATTCCCCCGTTGCCGTGATATCAATACCGGATGAGGTAGCCGATGAACCCGAACTACTGCTGCCGCTAGAAGAAGAACCGCCCCCCGCAATACTGTTGCCGCCGCCCGCAGCATTACCGACGCTGTATTTGGAGGTCCCTGGAATAAAGGAAATGTCAAAGGTCTTGGTCTGTAAAGCGGACCAGGTAATGATCTTCTTGTCTAAATCGTAGTCGTAATAATAACCCGATTTGGCCGCCAATTCTTCCATGGCCCCTTTAACGGTGCCACTATAACGCAGATTCAGTGCACGTGCAGCATTAATGCCCGGATCCATATGCACTTGTACCGGCGCATTGCCCAACAATTGCGTCACATAAAAACTAAAGGGTAAACCAGCGGCATTGATCGTTACCGGCGCGGTATACCAGCCCGGCTCATGGCTCAAGCTCACAGGATGTGTGTCTACATAGGGTTCAGGTTTGCTGGTTACTGGGGGTGGCGGTACTTTTACCCCTTCATTTTTATTTTTAGTGATAGAACTATCCTTCGCATATTCATCGTTAGTTTGTTTCCACAAAGCCATGGAGTCACAACCGGCGAGTAATACCGCCAATGCCACTATGCTGAATACAATTTTAAATAAACGGTTCATTAAATAACTCTCCTCGCTTCTATGGAGACAATATGGTTTTTATCATAGAACGTAGCCTGCACTGGATAACGCGCCAATAACTGTGCTATTGCGCCTTGTACATCAGTAGCAGTGATGGTCATCGTGCCGCTCCAGTTGTAATCAATGGGTAAATTCCACACTACAGTTCCCCAATGACTTTGCGCCACCATGCGTTCTACGTTGTCTTTGAGTGAACCCGGCATGGCGGTGGTCACAAACATCGGTTTAGGCGGTGGTAGAGGTTTAACGACGGGTGTGGCTACCGGTTTAACGACGGGTGTGGCTACCGGTTTGACTACAGGCGTGGTTGTAGTTGATCTGGTTAAAGGTGGTTTGCCGGTATCTACATATGCTAAGGGTTGTTGTTGTGCTGCTTGATCATTTCTGATGGGCACTACGGGTGTAGGTGCTTTTACAGTTGTGGGTGCTGCCATGGGCGGTGTGACCACAGGACTACAGGTCAACGGTGGAATAGGTCCTTTACCATCGTAATATAACCTACAATTACGCTGCCCTGCCGTATTATTGGAAACAACCACGGCCGGATAGTTAGCACTCGATTGGTAGGTTGCTGGTGGCGTTGCGTCTGTCCCTATATAAATACCGGCCGATAACGGCAATGCACACGCTGTAATCAACAGCCCTAGCCATAGTTTATTGCCCACTTCAGATCCCCTCTTGCGTATTACCATACCCAGTACCACCGCTAGATGCAGTGTCCCTATGCTAGAAATACCACATTCTATCGTGGGGTGCAAGATTTTGCATTGTTTTAACAAGAATTTTTTTTTGCTCTGGCTGGGTAGCGCAATATTGTCAAAAAAACTTGTCTATTCGTACGATTTTGTGTCAATATGCAGTAAATCTACCGTAGAGACAATCCCCCGTGATTGCCCTTTTTGGGCAGGCACGGGGGCCAGCCCCTAAGATAATGTTTTTAATAAAAACAGGCTATAAAATGACTAATGTTGATACACAAGAAATCGCTAAATTTTCTAAACTAGCTAACGATTGGTGGGATGTGAATGGCCCCTTGCGTACCTTGCACGACATGAATGCGCTACGATTGAACTATATCTTAAACCATACACCATTAGCCGGATTAAATGTTTTAGACGTAGGCTGCGGCGGCGGTTTACTCAGCGAAGGCATGGCTCTACACGAGGCTCGCGTTTTAGGCATCGATCTAGACGAAAAAAGCATCGCCGTTGCCCAAAAACATGCTATTACATCTAATTTAAACATAAGCTATCAATGCACTGCCATAGAAACACTTTGCCAGCAACAAACCCATCAATTTGACGTCATCACCTGTTTGGAAATGCTAGAACACGTACCCGATCCCGCACAAATCATTCAAAGTTGCGCGCAATTATTGAAACCCAATGGTTTTTTATATTTATCGACCATCAACCGGAATATTAAATCTTATGGTTTAGCCATCGTTGCCGCTGAATATATTTTGGGATTATTGCCGCGCGGCACGCACGACTTTGAGCGTTTCATCAAGCCTTCGGAATTAACCGCCTGGTGCCGTGCAGCCGATTTAAGCTCACGTCATCTGCAAGGATTAGAGTATCAACCCTTCAAACGACAAACGCGCTTTTGTGATGATTTGAGCGTGAATTATATAGCGTTGTTTCAAAAGTAGAATGCCCCTCAAAACACTTCATTGAATAATATGCTATACTTCCGCGTTCTGAGCGAGCACAAATGCTGAACGCACTGATGTTAACATAAAAGTCCGACAGCATGTTAAGGAAGTAATGACTCAATTAGATTATAACAACAATAATATTATATAACAGTCAAGAAGAAATATTACCTTATGTCGAGCAAATCCCCCGAATTTGAACGCGAATTTTCTGCGTCCAATATGAAATATACCCCACAAAAAGATATGCTTCTGCATCTTTATTATGTGGCAAAAAGTGTTTCATCGCCAAGCCCCAACTTAATTCCATCTTCGTCCACTCCTCCTAAACCTAAACCCGAGCCCCTGCAGCCTTTTCCTTCGAATTTCGCTTCAACCAATGGGCCAGATAGCTTAAAAATTAGTGATGAGGATGTACGCGCTACTGTAACAATAGGGGAAGACTTCTTAAAGGACTCACAATGGAATGATAAAGCAATCCCTAACATTTTTAAAGAAATTTGTTCTGTCGAAAAAAACTTCTTAGAAAATTTAGAAGGGATAAAAAAAGATCTGACTATTATTCAACAGAAAAAATTTCTCTTAGAAGCCGAAAAAGAAATTTTTTCTGCCGCATCAACAACTTTGAAGGAGTATATCCGCTTACAAAAAAGCTATTCCCAAACGATTTCAAAGCTCAATTTACCCAATCCACTGAGGAGCAATGAAGAACATGGGAAATTGGTATTGGAGGCATTTTTTGCTATTTATCTAGATAAGGATTTAGAACAACAACAAGCCTCTTCAGCACCGCTAATGGATAATCTTGAGAAAATAGATACCATTCTGAAGTCTAAGAAGGCCGACTGTGAGAAGATTAGAGCAGAACTTCCCACTATAGCATCAAAATTCAGTTATTCACTACAAGTATCGATGTTTCAAATCCTATCAAGACGTCCTGAGCTTTGTACTCAGTGGCTAAAATTTTCTGGAGTAAGACAATGCTCTTCAAAGAATAAACACCATATCAGTCAATGCCTAATAGAACTGAACTGTGTTGTTAAAAGAAAAAATCTTCTGGACGCTATAAGAGAAATAGGTTACATTCGTCCGCCTAATTTAGTCGGGTTCTTGGAAAGCTTAGGGCCTAACGTAGATTACAGTGTAAGCAACATTCTATTGGAGAAAAAAGGCGAAGAACTAAAAAACCGTTTTATTGCCTTTGCCGAGATACAGGGAACTCACATAAGTTACCGAATACAATTTTTCAAAATCGTCTATTTTCTGCTGGAGCCACATCGTTCAACCCCCTTAACCTGCGCGGATTTGAAGTCGCTTTCGGTGTATTGCACTCCTCAAAATCCATTGAACCTACCGGAAGAAACATTGTTAGCAGTTCAAGCAGCTTTCAAGCAAAAAGAAAACTCTCCTGCCACTGTACGCAAGGTCGTTGATGCGTTGATACCTGCCATGGAATATATTCATCAGGATTTAAAAACACAATTATGCGCCTTTCAACATTCTGCTGAAATCCTTGAGGTCTTAGTGCGTTTGCCTGAGATTCAGCCAAATTTAAACAAGGCCCACGATCTATTTTCTTTGACTATAAGAGACATTGAAGCATTGCCGCCATTTTTAAAAAGCATTTTCACCCATCAGGATAGTGCCCTTGGAAGGGCTTTCGCCAAAAAATTCGCCTTGCTTTTCGAAGATCAAGAGTATGGCCCAAGCTTAACCAAACTTTTTACACTGTTGCCAGGAAGCACACAAAAATTTGCAGTGGAACATTCTGATGAAGAATTAAGGAAATTAAGAGCCATTGTAGACGAAGAATATACAATAGCACTGGTCCCAATTGAGGCTGAAAGTGAAGAACCAGCCGTGGATGAATTTCTGCGCAGAATTATTCAACGCCGATTTAAGGACAAAATAGATGATTTGCGCGAACTGAACGACCTCTCAGAATCAAAAGATTTGGCAGAGCAAAAAGGGTGTGGCCTCGAAACATCAAAGCAAGGTCACACCCAGCAAAAACCCCGTGCCCGCTCTTACTCAAAAAGTGAAAGATCTTTGGCTAGTGAAGTCGCTAAAGATGACGTTGTTAGCCCCATTATTTCTGACGGGCCTAGAATATGTGGACGTATCTTAAGTGACCTTAAAAGAACAGAGCACTATAAAGAATTAGTACTGAGCATGTCTAACAAAGAAAGATCTTGTACCCTTGTAGAACAGAGTATTGATGCGTTTATAGATTCTGAAGTGCGCAAAGAGATCAAATCTGCCGCCATCATATCTCGAACCAGAAGAATACAACAAGATTTTTTAAGCGGATTTTCAAGAGACAAAGAAGGCAACAAGGAAAAACCCGAAAACCTGTTTAAGAAAATGTTTTTGACTGAGTTGATTGAAGAGGAATTCTATCTCATCTTGAAAGAACCTTTATCTCAAGAAGCAATCCCGGAAAGTTATAATGCCGAAATAATCCGGAACAAAGAAAAGATTCTCAAAGAAGTTAAACAGGAAATAGTCGGAACAGAATGGCACAAAAGTTTAAAGGGTTTCTTCAAAATCGGTCTAGATAATCCCGACTTTCCCGGAAAAAATATTGGCAGTATTTCTGAAATTGTCAACTCTCAAAAATTTATTTCAAAAGCAAATGAGGGCCTTGATCTCATAGAAGCCGAAATAAAACAACACATAAAACAGGAAGTAGAACGCATCTTTATTGATATAAAAAACAAGATCGCTCGCACTCTAATTGAGAAAGAATTTGATAGACAGATACAATTATTAAAAGACGCTCAGATTTTTTCAGATACTCTAGTGCAAAAATTAACAGACAACAAAGACAAAATTTTAAAGCCCTATATTAAAAAAATGTTCGCTCAAAAAAACACGGGGGCTTTTATGGAAAGCTACAAAACCCTGTTGCAGCACATGCCTTGCCATATTCTAAAAGCTTTTCCAAACCATTTTCCAAGGGGAGGTTTAAAACCAAATGAAATTTTCTCAAAGGCCTTCTTAGAGTCTTTTGCAAAAGCTCCCACGAGCATAGATAGAAAAAAATTGATACGCCAATTAAAACCATATCAGGCACTGAAACAAGCGGTAGAATCAACCTCATCCATCCCGCCCTATAATGATTTGAACCAAGATTTACAAAGAAACTTCCCCTCAAAGAAACCTCTTAAAGTAGAAACGCCTCGCAGTAAAAAACCTGATGCCCACGGTGTACCGCCCCCCAATACGCCCCTTAGCCCAATATTTACACCTATAGCCGGAAAAGCGCGTCGCCCCATCCCCTTTCCATCGCTTTCGCCAGATCCACCTAATAGGAAAACAACACTAAGCCTTCAAGAAAGGGGGACGGATTTTAAATCAGTCACAGAAACTATCAGAAAAAAAGTTGAAATAAAAAAAAATGGATGGCGTATAGAGTATTCTCTTCACGGCGATAGCGGAGGAGAAAACCTTGTTCAGCATGAAGCATCTTTCAATCTGCTGAGAGTCTATGAAGGCCAGGAATTGGTTCTTAGTGCACAACCCATAAGTCCTGTCGTTAAACGCTTGAGTGAAGGTCCGCGCCCTGCTCCCACCCTAGAAGCGGGGGTAGAAATTAAAACCTTTCGCCATGAAAAAGAAGACATCGAATTGGCCGTAAGCACTCTAGTAACATCAGCATCTCTTGATGAAAACCCTGTTCTGGAAATCCATATTGATGCATCGGAGGGTGAAATACCTTCATTGCTAAAAAACTACATGCAAACGGTTTTAAGCTTAGGAAAAGCAAGGCCTGAGATATGGTTAAAAGATCCTCTTACGAAGAAAGAAACTCTAATGCCCCCTAACAAGATCTATGAAGAATTAAAAAAACAAGATCGGACCTTAGCAGAAAAATATAAGGGCTTGTTTCCTGATGGTTTTAAGAAAAAAAGCACTTTTACCTCTAGGCAAGTTTTTCTTCCCCCCCTACAAAAGCAAGACGGTGCGCGACCACCGGTTAGGCTTGATAGTGGGAGGGATACACTTTTGAATAGGCTACGCTAGCAAAAAAACACCCTCCTCGTCATTGCGCTGCTCTTCTGTTGAGCTGCCCGCAACTTATGAATCGTCATAAATCACGGTAATCTAGGTGTTTTCACTATTCGTGCTGCATAACGTTGCGGTGCCGTTACATACTTTAAGACCCAATAACCTACTATACCCGACAAAACCGAGCCGCCAAAAACACCCACCTTAACCATCAGATGATAACTGCCTACTGGAAAAGCTAAATTACCCACAAAAAGACTCATCGTAAAGCCTATACCCGCCAATAAGGCCACACCATAGATCATGCTAAAATCAACCCCATTGGGTAAATTGGCCACTTTTGATTTAACCGCTAACCAAGAAGCCAGAAAAATTCCTAAGGGCTTACCAAAAAATAATCCTGCAAAAATCCCTAAGGTGATGGGATGAACTAAACTGCTTTCCGTCACGCGCGAGAAAGTCACCCCTGCATTGGCAAAAGCAAATAGGGGTAAAATGGCATAAGCGACCCAGGGGTGTAAATAACTTTCAATCTTACGCGAAGGCAAATGAAGATGATTGCGCTTATCCTGTAGCGGATAAGCAAAGGCTAAGGCGATTCCAGCCAATGTGGCATGGATGCCTGAACCCAATACGCATAACCATAGTATAAAGCCAACGAGTGCATACGGAGTAAAGCGCATTATCCCGATGCGATTAAACAACACCAAAATGGTAATGCAAAAAAGAGCGGCAATCACCAAGAGCCAAGATAAACCCGTAGTATAAAAAACGGCAATCACAATAATGGCGCCCAAATCGTCAAGAATGGCCAGTGCCGTTAAAAAAATCTTCAACGACGTAGGAATACGCGATTTCAGTAAAGACAACACCCCCAATGAAAAAGCAATGTCGGTTGCCGTTGGAATGGCCCAGCCTTGAGTAAACTGGCTGTATCCCTTATTCACCAATAGGTAAATCATCGCCGGAACAATAATGCCCCCTAAGGCTGCCACCATCGGCAATAGAGCATTAGACAAACGACTCAACTCGCCTATCACCAATTCACGTTTGATTTCCAAACCCACTAACATAAAAAAGATAGCCATCAAACCGTCGTTGATCCAATACTGTATAGGCTCAGCGATGCTGAATGAACCTATTCCAAAACTAAGATGGACCCTCGTGAAAAAATTATGGTACCAGGCTTGTAACGGCGTATTGCTGATAATGATGGCGATGATCGCTGCCGAAAATAGCAACGCTCCACTCAAGGATTCTACGTGACTAAATTGTTTGAAAAATGTTTTTTTAGTCATACGCTGTCCCTATTCGTCTATCCAAATCGCTTTGCCCGATTGTTGCTTCATTTTGTGCAAATATTCTTCATGCCATTTCTTTTCGTCGTCATTGGCTCTGTAAAGCGCTAAAGGTTGATTATCAACTGCCAGGTTATTGCCTAGCATGGCCGGTTCAACGGCCAGCGCAGTTAAAGGAGTATGGTCTGCAAACAGGCTATATTGACCACTGGTCATGGCCAAATAGACTTCTGCTAATAATTGCGCATCAATTAAAGCGCCATGATAATGGCGTTGGCTATTGTCTATGGACAAACGTTTACACACAGCATCTAAATTGTTTTTTTGCCTAGGATATTTTTGTCGCGCCATCACTAAGGTATCGATGATAGACCATCCTTTTTCTAATCGCTCAGGGCGTCTACACAATTTTAATTCACGCTGTAAAAAACCCACATCAAAAGGCGCGTTGTGTATAATGAGTTCTGCATCCTGCATATAATCCATCAACTCATTGACAATTTGACCGAATAGCGGTTTATCGGCTAAGAAAGCATCGTTCAGGCCATGCACGGCCAGTGCGCCCGCATCCACGGCACGTTCAGGATTAATATAACAATGATAATTTGAACCCGTGATGCGTCGGTCTATAATTTCAACACAAGCCACTTCAATGATGCGATGCCCTTCCTTCACATCCAGACCGGTTGTTTCTGTATCGATAGCAATTTGTCTGATCAAAATTATTCCTTACAGTGATTCATCGATCGCTTGACGCGCTAAACTATCGGCGCGTTCATTGTGTACATTCCCTACATGCGCCTTCACCCAATGCCAATGCACTTGATGGCGTGCGGCTTCTGCCAATAAACTTTGCCATAAATCCTGATTTTTAACCGCATGCCCCGCTGCAGTCCGCCATTGACGACGCTGCCAACCTATTATCCATTCCTTAATACCTTTTTGCACATACTGTGAATCGGTGTATACATTCACAATACAGCTTTGTTTTAATGCACGCAGACCCATAATAGCCGCAGTCAATTCCATGCGATTATTCGTAGTCTCTTTTTCTCCACCCTGTACGGTATGTTCATCCCCATCACAGGAATACCACACACCCCAACCTCCAGGCCCAGGATTGTGCCTACAGGCACCATCTGTATACATAGTGACTGTTTTCATTGTTTATTCTGCATCGGTAATACTGGCTCTTTATTCGTTAAACTCTGCTTGCGCCATTTTACCTCAAGTGGTGTTAAACGCACCATATGTTTGCGTGCACAAATTAAATAAATCCCGCCCCAAGTCGGGCAAATTCCCTGCCCCAAGACTTCAACCAAATGCCGCTGCCGTGTGCTGCCTAAAATAGTAGGTGAAAATGAAAACAAAAAGGTTTTAATCGATTCCACTTCACAATCAGCTTCTACTAACCAGCGTCTAATCCGCCCTATGCGTTGCCATTTCAAACCCCAGGGCAAGTCTTTGCGACTCCAGGCTAAGATCTGTTTAGCGGGCATAAAAATACCTACTGGATTAAACCCCAAAATCAACAGCGTTCCCTCCGGCATCAAAGCCTGTGCCGCGGCGTGGATCACGGCTTCAGGGTTGAGAGATAGATCCAAAGTATGCGGCAAGACAAAGGTATCTATGGAATGTTCTGCTAAAGGCAGTTGATCAAAATCACAACATAAGGTGGTTTCATGATTATTATTATGGTGCTGTGGTATACACCAAATATGATTGCGTATGGGACTAGGATGCAACGCCTTCAGTGAATGACTACCCCCTAATTGCAACAAATAATAGCCAAAACACCGCTGCAAATGCTCAGCCAGCCACTCTGCTTCGGCAGCATAAACATAACGACCCAAGGGTGTTTCATACCATTGTTCCAAGTCAAGGTACGTGTATTTTTTAGTCAAATCATCCCTCTTTCTCACTTGTTTTCCACCCCCATTATCCCTATAATGAGCACCACGCCGGAGTAGCTCAGTCGGTAGAGCAACTGATTCGTAATCAGTAGGCCGTGTGTTCGATTCACATCTCCGGCAGTAGGGAAATCTAAGCCACAAATCACTGGCAAAAATAAGCCCATACCGCACTATCCTGGCAGTCTATCACTTTGCTGGCTGAGCTGCAAAAGGATTGCTTATATAATACCTATGCATTTATGTATTGTAAAGCGAGTGTGTCTATTTCCTTTTTAGCTCGCGCTCCCCCGTCACCAAACGTACAGGGAAAAATGTGTTAGGATCAACTAACTGGCATTCAGAAACATCATTAACCATCTTCGCCTCGACGGTTTCAAGGGCACAGTCAGAAACAATTGGAAAATATTTTCGAAAATTTGCCAAGGTGCTCGCATTCCAGAAACTTTTAAGTTCTTCTTTGATCATACCTTTGTTTAAGTCTTTAAATACACGAGCAAAAAGAGCACTTCTTTCAAGCATATTTTCTGGCCAATAATACAGGGTGACTGCAGAGCAATCGTAAGAACTCATCTGCTTCAATAGCCAATCCACGCAGCCTGGGCTTAGAAAGTAAGATACCCCCTCTAGAATAAAAATAGGACGTTTACAGTTAGGGAAAATTTTTTCTAGTGTGCACTTTTCTCTATAAGCCTGTTCAATATCAAAATCCATAGAGTGTAATTTTCTAAGAATTTTAGGGGTCGTGTGTTTGTCTGCAATAGCGGCAATACGCTCATTGCGTTGCTTGACCATATACGGTAGATCTGTGTCAAAAAACAGTCCTGAAAATTGAGGATTTTTATCCGCAATAAGATAAGTCAGCAGTGAAAATCCCGAAGCAAAAGAAATAACTGAATCATATAGTCCTGTTTGAATAAGCCGAGTTGTTTCCTGTAAGAAGTATCCAGCACACACACTAATCTTTCGCTTGGCTAGTGGGTAGTTATATTTTGAAATAAAAGTTTCGGCTAGCACCCTACCCGAATTGCTAGACAATAATAGACTTAGTGTATCGCCACTCAACTCTGGAAACGCACAGCGGTAATTTGCAGTGAGTTCAGCAGAGCTCACATCTTTTTGTTCACCCGTATTCTCGCTAGTCATAGTGAATCCCCCTTCACACCACTTCTTTGCAATGCGTCTCTTTAATAAAATACAAAAACACCCCAGCAGCCAGCATTTCCAATGGCAGAATCAACAAGGCATATTGGTAATTCCCTAATAGATAGACTCGATCGCCATCTTGCATAGCACCATTCCACAGCAAATCTAAAATAAATCCCACGATAGGCGGCAACATCGCCCCACCCAAGCTTTGCGCCATATTCATAAATCCCAATGCCGCACCTGTTGCTTTAGCAGGTTGCAATTCACGCGCTATAGAAAAAGAAGATAAAAAGGCTCCGGAAAAAATACCAAAGAAGAGCATTAAAGTTTCGAGCATAAACGCTGAAGGCAGATGCACGTATATCATGATAAAAAGAGAAATCGTGCCGCCTACGCTGGCAATATATAATGGCGGCTTACGCAGGCCTATCCTATCCGATATAAAGCCAAACAGGGGGCAGCCAATGGCCCAGCCTATAAAGATTAACGAAATCATAGATCCCGCTTTGGTTAATGACATATGATAGGCCGTCATTAAAAATCCTACTCCCCACGATGCCCCTAAGGTGAGCGTAGGGGTGAACATCAGCAGACCATAAGCAGCTAATAACCACGGCTGTGGCTGGCATATAATTTTAACAACATTACGCAATAGTTCTTTAAATGACTGTGATGAATTAACCCTATTTCTGCTCATAGGGTTTTTATCGTCTTGAATGACAAACCAAGTTAGAACGGCATAGACTAACCCCACTACAGTCAAAACATCCAAGCTTTCACGCCAGCCTATATTTTCAACCATGACTGCCAAGGGATGTTGCCCACTCACAGCACCCAACATACCAATAGTGAGCACAAAACCACTTAATACCCCAAAGCGGTTGCTGGGAAACCAATTTGCTGCCAATACCAGCGACCCTAGCGCCGCAAAGGCCGAACCTATACCCGTGGCAAAACGCGCACATTCGACCAATGCCCAGGTGTGTGCGTGGGCCGTTAAAAAAGAACCTAAAGCGCAAATCAAAGTGGCAACAACAATAAGCTTACGCGCACCAAAGCGATCCAACAAAGTACCCGCCGGGATTTGCATCATCGCATAGCCTACGTAATAAGCCGTGGCTAAAAAGCCAAATTGGACTGCGGTGATGCCAAAGTGCCGTGTTAAATCTGGCATCATAACATTGGGGGCAACCTGAATGAAAAACTCATAAAAGTAAAATAAGGTTCCTGTAAGCCAAACCACCAAAGAATAGAGGTTTGGTTTAGCCACAGCATCACTAACAGCCATAGCATTTTGACTCATTTGCATGATGTTACTTTCCTTTTAGAAATACTATGAGCAGTTTAACACTTTGTTTTGCCTTCTGCAAAATGATATTATGTCTATAGTATTTAAGGAGTCATTGCCTCATGAACACTGTACAGCCCTCTCCAGCCTCAGAAAATCCTATCATCATGACTCGCGGCCTAAGCTTTCTGCTGGCGCTCGCCTGTGGTGCCATTGTAGCAAATTTGTACTATTCTCAAACCTTAATTACCTCAATTGGCAATGATTTACACTTAAATTTGAAATTAAGCGGCTTTATTGTCACTTTGACCCAATTTGGCTACGGCGCTGGCTTACTCTTTATTGCCCCCTTGTCTGATTTGGTTGAAAATCGACGCCTCATTATTGTGCTCTTGGCCTTAACTTTTTTATCGCTTTTAGGCATTATATTTTTAGAAACTACCCCTATCTTTTTGTTATTTTGCTTTCTACTGGGCCTTACCTCAGTTTCGGCGCAAATCATAATTCCCTTTGTGACTCACATAACCCCTATAGAGAAACGCGGACAAGTCGTTGGCAATGTCATGAGCGGACTTTTGCTGGGAATCATGCTGTCACGCCCCGTGGCGAGTCTCTTTACCCACTTTTTTTCATGGCGAGCCATTTTTATCTTTTCAGCCGCCTTTATGTTGTTATTGATTTATTTATTGCATCATTTTTTCCCTACCAGAAAACCACAGCACAATCTATCTTATGTTAAATTGATCGCTTCTTTTCCCACCATTTTTAAATCGCATCCTATCTTACGCAGACGAGCCATTTATCATGCCATGCTATTTTGTGTTTTCAATTTATTTTGGACTTCCATTGCAGCATTACTGATGGGACCTTTTTTCAATTATTCGCAAGAAACCGTAGCCTGGTTTGCCTTCGTAGGTGCAACCGGCGCCTTAACTGCGCCTATTGCCGGCCGTCTTGCCGACAAAGGCTATACCCAAATCGCTACTGGCGTAGCCATTGTTTTGGTTGGGCTTGCTTGCATCATTGCCAGATGGCATCACGGACATTCTATGATTGCCTTAGTGATCTCTGCTTTGATCTTAGATATAGGTGTTGCTTGTAATTTGATTTTAGGACAAAGAACTCTCTATGCTCTCGCTCCTGAGATCCGCGGCCGTTTAAATGGTTTGTATGTGGCGATATTTTTTATAGGCGGCGGCATAGGCTCTGCTTTATCGGCTTATTTGTATAGATTGGGTGGCTGGAATTTTATCACCACTGCAGGTTGTATCGTGTCGTTGTTTGCATTTTTTTATTTTGTGATGGGATGTTGGCAGAATAAAAAAAAGAAAAATTCTGTAATAATTTAGAAATGGCCATTGCTGTGATCTACGACAATGGCCTGTTACTGTGAAGTTTTCTAGTTTCGGCCCATATTACATAATCGCTTGGATACGGGCAAATTAATATCAACCTCTTCTTTTCTAGTATAGTTTGGCACAAACATTGTTTGCCCTTGTCCTTTCTTGCTATACACAGCATATTTTTTCTCTGCGCTGTTTCCATTGGGGCCGCTATTTTCTTTACCGCCGTATTGTTTTTTTGTAGCCACATGCTTTCCGGTTAGTGTAGCGCATCCTTGCTCCATACGAGATATAGGCCCTAATACTTGCCTCTCTTTTTTATTTTTAGCTTGTTCTATATCCATCTTGGTTGACGTGTCTTGTCGCTTTTCTTCATGCCCAGATATATTGCTTTTATTTTTCTGTGATTGGAAAGTATAAACATCTAACATATCGTCATCCGACATATCAGCATCCGACATATCGGCACCCAACATATCGGCATCCGAAGCATGCGGATCAACCTCCATTGGCTCTGATTCTATATTTAATTGTCCTAATCCTATTCTTAACGCCTTTACACTACTAGCCATAATATTACCCTCTATTTCTATACTCTATCATTGAGCATTTATTAATTTAACTGATACTCCAGACACCTAATTTCAGCCTTAGACCATCAGCACGATAAATCCTATTGTCATTTTAAGAACTATTTATAAAACAAACATTGGGACTGTGGCGTGAATAGTAAACAATTATATAAATAATGTCAACCGACCGATTAACTCAATTCTTGCTATAGCTCTTTTTTTAGTCTAAATACACTGCACAGCCAGACTGTGGTATATTTTCAAATGCACGCAACCCTGATAGGAAAATAAAAATACAGTAAAATTCCAGCTTATAAATTGTCTAAAAATCTTATTATTTACAGGCTGTTGTATGTTTCTTTCCCGGAGGATAGGATTAGTAAATTGTGTTGATAAGAAGACGGTAGATAAAAAGCGTTTTTCAAGAAAGTGGTTTTAAATCTTCTAGCTTCGTTAGCCATTGATTAAAGTGAGAGCATTTTTCGCGCATTCTGGCTAATCCTATCTTCTGTGCGATATTTATTCCATATACCACTTTCTGATATCCCATAATATTTTTAAGCAATCGTTTAGAGGGCGCAGTTTCTGCCCCATCATTAATTGCTTCTGGGTCAGAATATTTATTCACTATGCCTTGAATATAATCAACAGCAGGAGCAGAGACTTCTCTCCAAGCTTCAGGGTCACTGAATAAAAGAGCCTCAAACTCATACATTTGTATATGAGGAATAAAGTGTTCTCGGTCTATTTTTTTAGCAGTCGCATCTTCCAAAATTTTGGCTTTTCCCTCTGGAGTTAATTGCGTTCTGCTTTCTTCTAGTTTAATAATTTCAGCCTGTCCAGGCCATTGGCTATCAATACGAAAAAAATCAAACATAGTTGAAACATAACTGGGGGCTCTAAAGTGTCTTAAATGTGTTGTTAATCGTTGAAACTTAATATCACCACCCGTCTTTCCCAGCAAACTAGCTGTAATATAAATTCCTTTATGGTCAAATTCAGGTTTTAAAATTTTATCAACAAAACTTTGCTCGGTTTGCCCTTCTACAATTAAATGGATCTGAATGCTAGTATCACTCATCAACAGGTCTTCCTTTAATCAAATTTTTACTCCAGATTTCACCTAAAGAATAATCCTCTAGCCATGAAGACAAGGCTTCTTTACCCAATCGCTCAAAAGTAGAGGATCCATCTTTGCGATCCACGACTATAACATCTTCTGGCTCAAAATGATCTAATAATAGTGGTGATTGTGTGGTAATAATAATTTTAGGTGAACCCTCTCTACGAGAGGCTATTTTAATTAAACCAGATAGTACCTCAATAGCATAAGGATGCAAACCCAGCTCAGGTTCATCTATGACTAAACAGCTAGGCAACTCAGGCTGTAATAGTGCCGTAGCCAAGCAAATAAAGCGCAAAGTTCCATCAGATAATTGATACGGTGCAAATGGATAGTCTGAACCTTTTTGATTCCAATTTAATTTCACTACCGTCGCTGGACCTTTTTCTATTGGAGTTAGCTCAAAATCATTAAAAAAAGGCGCCACTATTTGGATCACATCAATAATTCTTTTATAGTCTTCTGGTTTGTTCTTCTTTAAATTTAGTAAAAATGGGGCGATGTTGCTAGCATCTGGTTCTAAATATTTATAATGATCTACACTTTCTGAAAGACGCATTCCAGCAAGCATACTAGTATCATGAAAGTGGTATACTATCCATTTAGAAATAGCATCATAAACATAGTAGCTTATTCCTCGCATGGCGAGAACCCCTTTTTCTTCTTTTTGTTTTTTAAGATTACTTTCATAGCTATTTAGTCCTTTCTCTTTCCAACCATATCCTTGATATTGTTGTTCTTCTTGCTTAATAAATAGCTTTTCATCAGCAGCCATAGTCAACGCGAAACGATATTCATTATCGCCAAACATAAAATGCATTTTGATTTCGGATGTTGTTTTAGGTCCGTTAAAGAAAAAAGAACTTGGGCCACCCGATTCCATAACATAGCCTTGTAAGCTCTCGTCCATCATTTTGCGTAATAAGCGAAATATGCTCACAAAATTACTTTTTCCTGCGCCATTGGCACCAATCAGCACATTTAAACTTTTAATCTCAAAGTTTGTTAGTTGCGAAATCGACTTAAAGCCTTCTATGCTCAAATTTTTTAGCGTCATTTTAACCTGCATTGTGTTACTTTTACGAATCCATACGTAAAGACAACCCTCGTGGTTGCTCTATCCAGGGCAGGCACGGGGGCCTGCCCCTACGAAAATACGAATCGATGCACCCCCTCATTCTAGTCCGCCCAAGGCAAAACATCAAGATAAGGACTTATTCTACCGAACTGCGCACCAAGACTTCACGGCCGCCGTTAGAACCTGGTCTGCTGACTACGCCAGCGCTTTCCATGTCTTCGACTAAACGCGCAGCACGATTAAAACCTATTTTAAAACGTCGTTGTATAGATGAAATCGATACCCTACCGCTATCGATTATCAAAGCCACCACTTCATCATACAGCGGATCGGCTTCACCGCTAGATTGCGATGATGAAGCTTCGCCGTTGTCATCATCGGATTCTAGCACTTCAACCAAATATTGCGGTGGGCCATAGGCGCGACGTAATTCACTGACCACACTATGGACTTCATCGTCGGCAACGTAGGCGCCATGCACGCGCATAGGCACGCCCGTTCCAGGCGGCAAATACAGCATATCGCCATGCCCTAATAATTGCTCTGCACCTTGTTGATCGAGTATCGTGCGAGAATCTATACGCGAGGATACTTGGAAACTCAGCCTCGTCGGAATATTGGCTTTAATCAAACCGGTGATCACATCCACCGATGGCCTTTGTGTCGCTAAGATTAAATGTATCCCCGCCGCACGCGCTTTTTGGGCGATACGGGCGATGAGCTGCTCTACCTTCTTGCCTACCACCAATATCATATCGGCAAATTCGTCCACAATCACCACCACTGCGGGCAGAGGCGCTAAAGGATCACGCGAGCCATCTGGAAATTCGGGTTGCACCCTATTGACTAGCGGTTTACCCTCTTTGATAGCTTCTTTAATTTTTTGATTGTAACCCGCCAAATTGCGCACGCCCAAAGAAGCCATAAGCGCATAACGCTTATCCATTTCAGTTACACACCATTTTAAGGCATTGGCCGCCTCTCGCATGTCGGTTACCACTGGCGTTAATAAATGGGGAATGCCTTCATACACTGACAGTTCTAGCATTTTAGGATCAACCATGATGATGCGCACATCTTCGGGTTTAGCCTTGTACAACAAGCTTAAAATCATGGCATTTAAGCCTACTGATTTACCCGCACCGGTTGTACCCGCTACCAATAGATGCGGCATCTTGGCTAAATCGACAATAATCGGCAAACCGGCAATATCTTTTCCTAAAGCCAAACTCAAAGGTGATTTCGATTGTTGGTATTGTTTGGATTCTAAAATTTCGCGCAAACGCACCGTTTCGCGTACCTCATTTGGCAATTCTAAGCCTATAAAAGATTTGCCTGGAATGACTTCTACTACACGCACACTGATAACGGATAAGGCCCGTGCCAAATCTTTAGAAAGCCCCGTGATTTTACTCACCTTCACCCCAGGCGCTAAACTCAATTCATAACGCGTTACCACCGGCCCTGGATGCACGCCTTCTACGCGCACTATTATACCAAAGTCGGCCAAATGACGTTCCACTTCATGCGATTTTTCTTCCAAAGCCTGACGTGACCAAGGTAACAATTGCGTGCCTTCGGTTTGTTCTAACAATTCTAGAGACGGCAAACCATCCACTAGACCCTTAGCACCCGCTATTTTAGCGGCTATTTTATTAAAAGGTGTAGGCTTAGGCGCTTCAATCCGTAAAGCAGGTACTTCGGCTTTAGCTTCTACAATAACCGGCTTTTCAATTTTGATGGGTTTTGGCTTTTCAATAATGGGTTCAGGCTCTTTTTCCCGGGGCGTTCTCATTGCTTGCCAATATTGCCCTAATCCTTGTTTAAATATTTTAAGCCATGCCAGTAATTTAATGCTGCTGCGATGTAAAAATTGTCGCCAAATTAAACCCGTAAAAAAAGTAACGCCTATAAAAAATAAAGCCAATAAAATAACACTGGCGCCAAAATCATTAAAATAAGATGTCAATAAACCCGAGAAAACGCTGCCTAAAATACCGCCTGGAGGAGCCGAAAAATAGGTTGCACGATGCGTATCCCATAAATTTAATAAAGCACTGCCCGCAGCTACAGTCAAACAAAAACCCACCCATTTACTGGTTAACAAATGCCAATTGGCTTCGCCCAACACGATAGCTTTATCTTTAATATTAAACCAAGCGGCATAGGCTATCATAATGGGTAAACAGTATGCCCAATAGCCTACGAAGGAAAATAAAATATCAGACAGATAAGCGCCTACACGCCCGCCCGCATTTGCAATATTATGGGCGTTAGCCGCGCGCGACCAACCCGGATCGCTGTGATGATAAGTGACTAGAGATAATAGAATATATAAGGCAAAAGCAACCGTTAAAATAAGGATGCCTTCGCGCAGACGATGGTACAACTCCTGCGGTAAAGGTGCTTTAGTAGGCTCTTCCTTTTTACGCGTGGTTTTCTTACGTCCTTTTTTTGCAGCCACTACACTGTGGCCTCTGCAGATTCCGGTTGATACACGGGCAAAGCTTGGCGTTTACTGTGTTCAAATGCCACTGTCCACTGTTCGCGATTTTGATCCAACACTTGACCATCGAGCTCATCGGCTAATTGTATAGCGCAATCGACCATTTCATTGAAGGCATGGCGTGGACGCACGGTTTTTTTAGGATAAATAAAGAAGCATAGACCCGGCGTGGCGAAATCACCCATATTGGTTAAATCAATGACACCCGCACCCGCGGCAGAAGCAACGCTAAAAATAATGCGCCCTTCTTCGTCGTAACGATGCACGATATCCATAGGGCCCGCTTGTAAGCCTTGTGCCATTAAACTTTGCATCAATTCATAACCCATAAATTGACTATTATTACTTGCAGCTACATACATCACTAAAAGTTCGCTATCGTCTACGTTTTCTGTCGTAGACACTTCGGTCTCTACTAGCACCTCAGATGCACGTACGCGCGGTTCATACTCTTCTGCCGACACTACACGCACCGAACCAATAACGCCATCCTCTAATGGTGCTGGATGCTCTCTATAACTTTGCCCCTGTGTCACGCTATCTTTATCTTGATTGCGGCGCATCAAGGCATATAAACCTAGGCTCGCTGCAATACAGATCGCAATAATTAAGTACACTTCCATTATCTTCTCCTCATCAATCTAACCATATTACCTCTTTACAACTTCCCGCATTGTTTTCCTGTAGGGGCGGGGCCCCGTGTCCGCCCTAACCAGGGCAGGCACAGGGGCCTGCCCCTACGATGAAATTCTAATTAATCCTCTGCCATCGCCAAGGCTTCTTCCATATCGACCGACACCAGCCGCGATACGCCAGGCTCTTTCATCGTTACACCAATTAAACTTTCAGCCATTTCCATAGCCAGTTTATTATGGCTGATATAAATAAACTGCAATTCTTTAGACATTTCCTTCACCAAATTACAATAACGGAATACATTGTTATCGTCTAGGGGGGCATCTACCTCATCCAACATACAAAATGGCGCCGGATTTAAGCGGAATATAGAAAACACCAAGGCTATGGCCGTCAATGCTTTCTCCCCACCCGATAATAAATGAATAGTAGCATTACGTTTGCCCGGTGGTCTAGCCATAATGGTCACGCCCATGTCTAATAATTCTTCGCCGGTTGCTTCTAAATAGCACTCGCCGCCACCAAATATCTTAGGGAATAATTGCTGTAAATGGCCATTGACTTGATCAAAGGTATTTGTAAATAAAGCTTTGGTTTCGTGGTCAATTTTCTGAATAGCTTCTTCCAAGATGGTCAAAGCTTCCACCAAATCGTCATTTTGCCTATCCAAATAAAGCTTACGTTCAGATTCGCTTTGATATTCTTCTATGGCCGCTAGATTAATTGCCCCTAAACGGGAAATACGATCTAATACTTTCTGCAAAGCTTCTTCTAGCAATAACTCAGTCATTTCAGGATCTAGCATCGCCTGCGTCGCTTCTACCGAAATGACATGCGCTTCTATCTGTTCTTGCAAAGTTTGTAGGCGCACAAACACCGTTTGTTTTTCCAAACGCGACTTTTCCAACTGGTTGCGTATGCTTTCAAGCTTATCTTCAATAGTGTGGCGATTTTGTGTCAATTCGCGCATTTTGAATTCGACCGCTTCCAATTGCGCGCGGGTGATTTGTAAGGCTTTGTCCGCCTCTACTCGCGCGGCCAAGGCATCTTGTAGTTCTTGCTGTAAATCTTCCAGCGGCATTTCACTCGTGCTTAAAGAGTGTTGCAACTCGCTGTGTTTTTCTTCTGTGCTTTTTAATTGTTGCGCTGCGCGTTGCAAATGTTCTGTTTTGGCATTCAATTCACTTTTTAGGCTTTGCTCTTGGATACGCAAAGATTGCATGGTGTCATGCGTCGCTTTAGCGTCTACGCGCGCCTGCTGCACTTGCTGTTGCAATGTTTCTTTGTGCGTTAACAATGTTTGTCGCGTACTAGCTTGGCTTTCCATAGCACTCATCGCTTGTTGCCATTGATGACGCGCTGCCGTTAAATCGCCCGCGAAGGATTCTAAGCGTGCTTTCTCGTCCAATTTATCCTTTTCGTTTTGCGCCACGCGCTGTTTTAATTGCTCAATACGATTCTGCTCGATTCTAAGGCTAGCGCGCGCCTCGGCAATTTGCTGGCCTAGCTGTTGTATAGTACGTTGCGATTCTTCTTGTGTCGCTTGGTGCTGCTGCCGTTTGGCTTGCACTGCATTGATGTCTTCATCCAGCGCGGCAATACGAAGCTCTATTTCTTGCAAACGAATTTGTAACGCGTCGATTTGCCCTTCGCGTTTGAGTATGCCCTCTTCATTGTTGCTCGCCTTAGGAACGCTGATGCCGTAATGCGAAATCAAAATGCCTTCTTGGGTAATAAAAGAATTTTCTTTAGCGGTGTTTTTGATTAAGGCCAATCCTTCCCGCACATCCGCAACCACATAAATATTCTGTAATAAATGCGCCCATTCCTGGCCACTTTGCAATAAACTGGCTAAAGAAGGTTGCGTAACCGATGCATTAGCGGCAGATACTGCTTGTGGTGGATATAATAATTGCAGGTTGCTCGGTAAAGTATTATTTTCTACAGCCTCGTGCAACGCGGCGATATCTTCTAGACAGACCGCTTGTAACTGTTCGCCCAATACCGCTTCTAAAGCGGTTTCATAACCCGCGGCTATACGCAATACTTGCGCTAAACGCGCTTTATCCGCAAAGCCCTGTTCTTTTAACCAATCCACTGTTTTGCTATTGTCTAGTCCCAATCCGGCCTGTTGTAAGGTTTGCAAAGATTGTAATTGCCCCTGCCCTTTGCGCAATTCTGTTTTTAAGGCATCTAATTCGCCAGTTTTGGTTTGACGCTCTACACGCAACTGCGACAATTCATTTTGTTGCTCGGTCTTAGCCGTTTCTAGACTTTGTTTTTGCTGTTCTAAAGTGTGTATTTGCGCTTCTGCTAGCGCATTAGGATTCCCGCCATTACTATTCTGTTCACGCAAACGGTTATTGTCTGCTTCTAAACGCTCGATGCGATTGCGGCTACTTTGTTGCTGCGTTTCTAAATGGCGAATGCGGGTTTGCTCAACTTCCGCTTCCTTCATGCTCAATGCTGCCAATTGATTGAAGCTATCCCATTGTTGTTGCCAATCGTCGAAGGCTTGTTCGGCCTGACCCAAATGTTGGGCCGCAATTTCAGCTGCTCCACTGTGCTCGGCTAAGGGGCTTGCGACTTCAGCCAATTCCGCCGTTAACCATTGGATACGTGCGTTGTCTTGTTGTTGATGTTGCAACATTTCTTGCAAGGAACTTTGCGTGGCTTCTAAATCGTCTTGCCATTGTAGACGGCGTTCTTTTTGATACATAATCGCTTGCTCAATGCGCGTTACCTCTCCCCCCGCGGTATAGTATGTGGCTTGGGTTTCATTCAGAGCATCGCTCTTTGTGCTGTGGTGATCTTGTTCTATTTCTAATAGTTTTTCCACTTCACGTAAAGAGGCCATTTGGCTTTCTAGGCTAACTTCGAGTTCGCGTATGGCTGTACTCAATTGCGCTTCTTCTGCCGTTAAACGCATTAAACGACGAGTGAATAGTTGTGCGCGTAATGCATCTTCTTCACTCTTAAATTCCTGATAGCGCTTAGCGTTGGCCGATTGACGCTCTAAACGTTCCAATTGTTTCGCCAATTCTTCACGTAAATCATTTAAGCGATCTAGGTTTTCACGCGTATGGCGTATGCGATTTTCGGTTTCGCGCCTACGCTCTTTATATTTGGAGATGCCCGCAGCTTCTTCTAGATAGACACGCAGCTCTTCAGGTTTGGCTTCAATCAGGCGCGAAATCATGCCTTGCTCGATGATGGCATAGCTGCGCGGACCCATGCCGGTACCTAAGAATATGTCGACTACATCGCGGCGTCTGCAGCGCACATTATTCAGAAAATAGGTGGATTGCCCTTCACGGGTCACCAAGCGTTTGATGGCGATTTCGGGATATTGAGCATATTCGCCACCCAGAGCGCCATTGGGATTGTCGAATAATAGCTCTACTGAGGCCTGGCCTATAGGCTTACGGGCCGTAGAACCATTAAAAATAACGTCCGTCATACCCTCGCCACGCAGTTGCTTGGCGGAGCTTTCGCCCATAACCCAGCGCACAGCGTCGATAATATTGGATTTTCCACAACCATTAGGCCCTACAACGGCCGTTAAATTGCCCGGGAAAGAGACTACCGTAGGGTCAACAAATGACTTAAATCCGGCTAACTTGATGTTTTTTAAGCATAATCTTGCGTCCGACATAAATAGAGCTTATCCTCACCCTGGCAAAATGATAGGCCGTATTATACCTGATAATAGGGGTGATTGTTAAGTATATTGTCAGCACTTAAGTACTTGAATTTAGCCCTGCTGAATTTGCCAATTTTGTGTTAAAATAAGGCAAATTAGCGCATAGAAGCGCCCAGTACTAGGAGAAAATTAAAACAATACTGCTAATAAGGTAAAACAATGTACCCCACACACGACGAACTCATTTTATTGGCACGAATAGTGGCGAAAGATTTGGGCTATGAAGGCGATGTAAATGCTATAAATGGATTGTGCTATGGCTCATGCGGTCCAGTTATGGATCACATCTTAACGGATATACATAAGATCGTAGAATTCAATGCGCAATTGCAGTGGATCAAAGAACTCATAGATAACCGACATATCTTAGAAAATATCAGCCTACTTTCAAAAGAAGAAAAAATAAAACTTCTAGGTTTTTTTAGGAAAATTCTGATCAATCAGAATCCTCGTGCATTTGTAAGATCGCAAAAGCTGAGTCGTGTACCTTATACACAAGAATTAGCAGAAACAATGCCACTGGTTCAGTCCGATGCATTAAGAAATTCAGGTGAATTATATAAGGTAACGGCCTTCTCTGGGTTTTATAATCTCGATACAGACACCGATATATTTTACTATTTGACTTCATTGAAAAAAGCGGTTGAAAAATTATCTTCTACCGTGGACATTCCTTTTTCACTACTAATCCAAAATGGCGGCCATGCTATTCTACTCAGTTATAACTCTTCCAATAAGGTGCAGCCATGGGTTTTTTTCAATATAGAACAAGGTCCAGTACATGGACTTGATTTCCAGGATATGGCTACATTAGTGTCTCTCTTAAAAAACGGACTGTTAACAAGCTCAGTCAATGATAGTAAACATTATGCAGTAGTCACTGGTTTCTATTGTTCGGATAATAATAAGAAAGAAGCATTGAAATTGAGCGAAACTTTTCAGTCTAATTTAGATTCTTATGAATTAACCAAGATTACTTTAGAGAAAATAAATCAAGAAGCAGCCTTAGGCTATACCTACCTTCATCTCACAGCACAACTTGGAGATATAAATACCGTACAATCTATTATAAATCTATGCCCTGTTGGCATAAATTCTCTAATCCAGAGTGGATTGTCTCCTCTTATCTTAGCCATTCAAAATGGGCACACTGAAATTGTAGAATTACTCCTGCAACATGGCGCTAAAGTAAATCTGCAATTTAATGGATGGTCAGCCCTGATGTATGCCGCTCAACATGGGCATACTAAAATTGCAGCATTACTTATTCAGTATGGGGCCAACATAAATTTATGTAACCATTCTGGTTTATCTGCTATTGCAATCGCTGCTAAAAATAAACAGGTAAAGACTGTAGAATTACTCATAGAAAACGATGCTCGAAGCTTCGCTTTATGGGATGTTTTCATCTGCCCCATATATGGAGCTGATATTATTATGGCCCTAATCAAAGAAAACAGTAAGAGATTAGATCAATATCTATCGCCTATTCTAAGGAGTCACGATCCTGAAAATACGCTATTGGCTAATGTTGTCAATGCATTGTTTCAAATCTATAGTGAAACTAAAGTTTATCGCCAAATTAACGATTTTGAAACTGCCCTTAGAATAAAATTTTCAATACTAATGAAAAAAGAAACACTCACATTTGAAGATCAGCAATGCTTGATCAAACTGTACATCCTTTTGCGCACACACGATGAAATGCAGAGAAAAGATTTTATTAAGCGCGGTTTGACTTACTTTTTTAAACCTGAATGTACCTATCGAAAGAAAATAGCTGCCGCTCAAGATGCACTACAAGCTTTACTAACAGCGCTTGAAAAGAACGCTTCCCCAGAAAAACCAAGACTTATAGCACTACAAGACAGTAGTTTAGAACTCATTATAGCGCGTTGCTTCCCCCAAGCAGAAGAACGCAATGATTCGTCTGTTCTAATGAGGGGTGGCTGACCAGGATAAAAACCCGAGCCAGCCTGAGTTCATAATTTTTAATAAGATACCCTCTTAAGCTAACATCTGGTGTAATAACACTCTCATGCTTTGCCCAGGAAGAGTACGTTCCTCAAGCACTAAATTTAAATTCTCGATAAAAATGGCTTCATCAAAAGTTACCTTTTCACTGATGATCTTATTCTTGATAGACCATTCAACAATTTCATACCAGCGCCACAGAGGGGATGCATCAGATAATTTCATCACAGGACCGGGGAATTTTTCTTTATTCCGCCGTGTACCCTTAACCCAAAGGGATACGGCTTGTCGTTTTAAATTGAGCCGTTTGGCAATTTCTGATTCTGACACCAGATTATCTGGAGCGATACTGATAACCTTAGCACCTAAGGGAGATGACTCTATTTCTTTAATGGCAGAAAGAACTGCTTCATTCAATGAAATCGCTTTTCTCGTAAAAGCGAGATATACCGTACCGCTTCGAAAATTGATAAGTGCATCGCTACAGCCAGCTTCATACAAACTATCTTCAAGATTCGGGGTGTTGTCATCAACCTTGTCTAATACTAGGGTAAATTCAAAATACTTCTGTTTCATTTTTACACCACCTTTTTTTCATGAGGGCAACGGTCAATATGTTGCTTAATTTGCCGGGCATGAGCTTCCTCATTACTTGGCGTTGACCAAATCGACATTTTACAGCCATCCCTCTCCATGTGCGGACAAAGCATTCGCCCCCATGCATGGGATGAATTCCCCGCTTTTTTATAATGCCATCCTTTTGATTCAGCATATTGGAGGGCCAAGTCAATCGTTTTACTAGGATGCTTATTTCTTGCAACGCTCACCTATTCCCCCGATATAAAAATTATACTCGTAAAGTTGACGTTTGTCAACACATTCAACGGCTATAACCTCATTATAATCCATAAAAGAATGCTTATACAATGTATTTGAGTATATATTGTGTTATTTCTTTTTATTTCATGGGGTGGCTGACCAGGGTAAAAGCCCAAGCCAGCCTACGATAGATCCATACTGCTACTAGGCCTTAGTCTGTACGCCTAAGGCCAGAATAGCTCACTGACGAATAAGCTACTTTCTCGTTGAAACATGCCTACAGCCACGGCATGCTTCTCAAAACAGCTTAACGTGATACGCGCCCAAAAAGTAAGGATGGCGCTACACTTACACGTTAACTTGAGTTCTACCCTTTACGTTTCAAACACCCAATCCCTTACTTAACGAGCTTTAAATGAATTTGTTTGCCGCAAGAAACTGCCATGACTCACCAGTCTCTGGTTTACGAGCCTACCCTAAGCGGCACGTTCTACTCATCCAAGTCGTTTTAAGACTAGGCTAATGTAAAAGTAGAACTCAAGCCACTTAGCTTGGCGTTTCTCGCAACTGCAAAACGCCGTTTCGCAATTTTAAGTGCGATACAACGGAATACAATCTAGTGAAACTGGCATATTTGAACAATATGCGTACAAAGTGTTTGGGAATACCGCTGGGTGGGCTGAGACTCCCTTGTGTAGATGCGTTGGTGTGAGCTAAAATGTTCATAGCCTTACAATCTCCTGTGAGGTTGTGATGGTTAGCGATGGGATTTGGTGTTATCGCACCAGCCCGTCGCGCTTACTCACCCGAGTAAGCTCCACCGCAGAACGATCCCCAACCGTTATGAAACGATTTCTTATCATTCACAAATACATATTAGACCCTTGTTTCAATAGTTGTCAATAGATTTTGTAACATTTTTTAAAATATTTTTTTGTGATAAAAATTTTAAAAAAAGAAAAATATAAATTATATTTATTCACCATCTTCGCTCCTCGCTGGCGGAGTCCTGGCAACGGCGACCACCCCGTCGTGCTCGTGCCACCCCGCCATCACTATTGCGCTTTGTATTGAGTGAATTCATATCATCACTGTCAACCCAAAGTAGAAATGTCCGGTTTTGCGCAAAGTACAGATGTCCGGTTTGCCAGGATACGAATGGCCTATAGTCAGGGAGATTATGGGTGGTCAAGGATGGCG
>VFJT01000019.1 GCA_009885935.1 Gammaproteobacteria bacterium | reverse complement strand
TTTTAGTCTATAATGGCATTTGCCTCTACTTTTTGACTCTAGCCGTTTGGAAGCTCTCTAGCTTTTCGAAAGACTACTGGCCTGAGTGTGGTAATTAGTCTGATGAGTCTGTGTGACTTGTCGTTTGGAATGTATCTTTGGAGAACTGATCGAATGTCTACTATGAAGAAAGTCTACGTTGGTAACTTGAATTATCAAACAACGGAAGCAGGGTTAACCCAACTATTTGCTGAATGTGGTCCTATTGTTAGTGCCACCGTCATTATGGATAAATTTAGCGGCCGTTCAAAAGGCTTTGGTTTCGTTGAATTTGAAACCGTTGAAGCTGCTAACTCTGCACTTAAATTTGACCAATCCACTCTGGATAGCCGTCAAATTCGTGTGAATTTAGCAAAAGAACAAACCCAAGGCGGCGAACGCCGTTCCTTTGGTGGTCCTAAGCGTGATGACCGTGGTCACGGCGATCGCGACCGTTACTAGAATGTAAATGCTTATAGAGACGTTGCTTGCAGCGTCTCTGTAGGTCTCTCTTCAGATTCCTTACAAAACCCAAAGTATTTTAGTAATTACTCATTTTCTATGACCCGTCATTGCGAGCGCTAGCGAAGCAATCCAGGGGTTAAAATCACTGTTTTATAAGGTTTCTCGGTATTCATTAGCCTTGCTGTCAATGATGTTACTTCTCATTATCCAACATCTTCCTGGATTGCTTCGCAAGCTCGCAATGACGAGGCCAGAGGGAATAAAAAGTTTCGCACAAAATCTAACATTTTCACTACTGAGAGACCTGCAAATAATAACGATGCCCGCACTTACAAACGGGGATCTCGCTTACACCCTTAAAATGTTCTACCCTTTTGCACTTTTCACATTGCAATGCATCTAAACCCGTTAAATCTCCTGCTGCAAAAACCTCGGGCGTATCGTGTTCGTTTAGACCTAATTTATACCATTCTATAGTGGTGGGATCTTCTACCTTAGACAATAAATTCCATAGCTTATAGGTGATATAATCGCTGTCTCGCTGAAAATAGCTTTTAATTCCTTCTTCGGCAGCAACGCCATATTCGCTTACAACCTTGAGATCGCGCGCCAAATAATGCGCTATTTTTTGTACTTCATGGGCCGTCATATCCTGTATGGAAACATCCACTTCCAAACTCGTTTGCCATAGTTTTTCCAATGCCGGTTTAGTGCCATACTCTACTTTATCGGTTAGCTGATTTAACCTTTGAATAAGATACACATAGGTATCCTTTAGACGCTTGTTCATGTTGATTTTCCTTATTAATCGAAAATATGCTATCCTAGGCACTCATAATGAGCAGGAATTCCACACATGGGCCAGACTAGCTACGATGCCAGCACACTAGAGGCTAAGGTACAACAATACTGGCAAAAAGAACAGACCTTTAAAACCATAGAAGATCCCAAACGGGAAAAATTCTATTGCTTAACCATGTTTCCTTACCCCAGCGGTCAATTACACATGGGCCATGTGCGCAACTATACCTTAGGCGATGTCATCGCCCGTTATCAACGTATGTTAGGAAAAAATGTATTACAGCCCATAGGTTGGGATGCCTTTGGTCTACCGGCGGAAAATGCCGCCTTAAAACACCATGTAGCCGCTTCCACCTGGACTAAACAAAATATAGATCATATGCGCCTACAATTTGAACAATTGGGTATGGCCTACGATTGGGACCGAGAATTTGCCACCTGCGATCCCGAATATTATCGCTGGGAACAATGGCTATTCATCCAACTCTTTAAGCGCGGCTTGGTGTATAAGAAAAAATCCGTAGTTAATTGGGACCCCGTAGATCAAACCGTATTGGCCAATGAGCAAGTGATCGATGGCCGCGGTTGGCGTTCCGATGCCTTGATCGAGCGCAAAGAGATTGCCCAATGGTTTTTGAAAATCACCGATTATGCCGAAGAATTATTGTGCGATCTAGATAAATTATCCGGCTGGCCACAAGAAGTGCGCACCATGCAACAACATTGGATAGGCCGTTCAGAGGGCGCAGAGATTCAGTTTAAAGTAGAAAACAGCGCAGAAACATTGACGGTGTTTTCTACTCGCCTAGACACTCTGGCTGGAGTCACTTACCTCGCTATAGCCGCTGCGCATCCTTTGGCGACTGCATTGGCGAAAGACAATGCCGCTCTCCAAGCGTTTCAAAAGGAATGTGCTCACCTGCAAGTTGCCGAGGCGCAATTAGCCACCGTGGAAAAGAAAGGCGTTTTTAGCGGTCTATATGCATTAAACCCACTCACTGGCGAACGCTTAGCCATTTGGTTGGCTAATTTTGTCATTATGGAATATGGTAGCGGCGCGGTCATGGCCGTACCCGCGCACGATCAACGCGATTTTGAATTCGCTCAAAAATATAACTTACCCATTCGTGCAGTGATAGCGCCTAAAGATGGCAGCGACTGGGATTTTAACCTGCAAGCCTTTACTGCTTATGGCACGGTCATTGCCCCACCCTCCTGCGCTGGCCTCTCTTCGGAACAAGCCATCAATCAACTGATGACAGAATTAAGCCCTCAGAATAAAGTCAGCGCTAAAATTCATTATCGCCTACGCGACTGGGGTATTTCGCGGCAACGGTATTGGGGAACACCCATCCCTATGATCAATTGCCTGCATTGTGGCAGCGTACCGGTGGCTGAAAAAGATTTGCCGGTCATACTACCGACTAATATTACTTTAACCAAACCGCAATCGCCTTTAAAAGATTTGCCTGAATTTTTAGAAACCCTCTGTCCACAGTGTCAAACGCCAGCGATTCGCGAAACCGATACCTTCGATACTTTTGTAGAGTCCTCTTGGTATTATGCTCGCTTTGCAAGTTATAACCAACATAATGCTATCTTAGACGATAGAGTTAACTACTGGACTCCCGTCGATCAATACGTAGGGGGCATAGAACACGCCATCTTGCATCTGCTCTACGCGCGCTTCTTTCATAAAGTTATGCGCGATCTAGGTCTTTTGCATTCCGATGAGCCTTTTACTCGTTTGTTGACTCAGGGCATGGTATTAAAAGATGGCGCGAAGATGTCTAAATCCAAAGGCAATACCGTCGATCCTAAAGCCTTAATAGAAAAATATGGTGCTGATACTGTACGCCTTTTTATTATATTTGCCGCCCCGCCGGCAACCAGTCTAGAATGGTCTGACAGCGGTGTCGCGGGTTCGCATCGTTTTTTAAATAGACTGTGGGATTATTGCCAGCAGCACAAAACAGTTTTAAAAAGCTTAGCTCTAGAAAACTCACCCGATTGGCATAGCGCAGACAAAGCTATACAAGGCAAACGCCGCGAATTGCATCTTATTTTACAACAGATTAACTACGACTATGAAAGACTGCAATTTAACACTGTGGTTTCTGGTGCTATGAAGATACTCAATCTATTAGAATTAGAAACGGAAAAGAATTTATTACACGAAGGCCTTAGTATGATACTGCGCGTATTAGCACCCATAGCCCCGCACATCACACATGTGTTGTGGCAAGACTTGGGCTATGGTGAGGATATTTTGCAAAGCTCGTGGCCTAAGCTGAGTCTAGAGGCCCTAGAATGCGATGAAATGGAATTGGTGATACAAATCAATGGTAAATTAAGGAGCAATTTAAGCGTGGCCAGCGATAGCACTGAAGCCCGGATTAAAGAAATGGCTGTAAACGATCCCAGCCTACAACATCACCTCAAAGGGCAAACTATCAAAAAGATCATTTATATCCCGCGCCGTTTGATTAATATCGTTTTAGGAGCTCCCAATGAAGCATAAGAAATATGGTATACTATTTTTATTGATATGTTTTATTGCGGGTTGTGGTTTTCACCTGCGGGGTAATGTTAATCTACCCACCAGTCTACAACAATTATATATTGCTTCTGGCAATCCTTACGGACCGGTAACGCTACAATTAAAACAGATCTTAGGTCACTCTGGAGTCAGTATAGAAGACCAACCCGGACCACAAATCACCACGCTCAGTCTGAAAAGTGAACGCTTTAACCAGACTACTTTTAGTCAAAGTGCAAGTTCCAAGACAAATCAATACACCTTATATTTTAGCCTGGACTATGAACTACAAAATAATAAAGGTGAAATACTGTATGGTCCTAGGACGATTAATACACAAGGCAATTACACCGTCAATGAGGATGCCGTATTAACTACCAGCACTCAAGAAGCGACCTTGCGCACCGAGTTGCAAAGACAGGCTGTTTATCAGTTGATAGAACAATTGAATTCAAAATCGGTGGCAACCGCGGTACAAACTACGCCAAAGAATCCTAATGAAAATTAATTTAGCGCAATTGGCTCCGCTATTGAATCGAGGCTTATCGTCTTTCTATTGGCTCTGCAGCGACGATTCCGTACTGCAGGAAGAAGCACTATCCCTCATTTTGGACGAGGCAGAAAAAAATAATTTTATCGACAAGCAACACTTTGTATTATCCAATCAATTTGACGACGACGCTTTGTGGCAAAGTCTGCATAATCGCTGTCTATGGCAACAAAAGAAAATCGTATTAATTCATTTGAATGCAGGCAAATTAACTCAAAAAGGCGCTAATCATTTTTTAGACTGTTTGCGTTTAATCAATACCGATACACTATTGATCATTCAAAGTTTGAAATTAGAAGCCAATCAGACTCAAAGTGCTTGGTATAAAAGTGCCGATGCCAAAGGCGTGTTTCTGCCCCTATGGCCATTGACGGAAAAAGAATTGAAAAAATGGTTACAGGATAAAATAAAGCTTTCTCATTTGAATATAGATATCCCAGGTGTGAACGCTTTACTCACTAATTTTGACGGCAACTTATTAGCCGCCAAAAATGCTTTACATACTTTAAAGCTTGCTTATAAAGAAGCACCCATAAGCGAAAAAGAAGTCTTAGCCTTAATCGCGCCGCAGGGCAATTATACGGTCAATCAATTGACCGATGCCATTTTACAAGCAAATGGTGCAAAAGCGGAGCGTATCCTACAACAATTGCGTCTGCAAGGTTTAGAAATTGTGTTGGTATTATGGACGGTATTACGCGAATTGCGTTTACTAACTTTACTAAGCAGCAATCCTATACCTAGCGATCAAGATCTGCTTTCTTATCGTTTATGGCCACAGCGTAGAGCACTGTTACAACAAGCGGCACAACGATTACCTAACCCAGAGTGGAAAAAACTGTTTAACACTGCCGCTACCTGCGATAAGATTATCAAGGGCGTAGAATCCGGTAATTCGTGGCGACTGCTCAGTCAATTGGTTTGTACTATGAGTACTGCAATCAACCCTGTAGGGGCGACTCGTGAGTCGCCCTTCCAGAATAGCTCTGTGAAACACACACTTTCTCAAGGATTTTAAAATGCATAAAGCAATAGGAATTTTCGGTGGCGCTTTTGACCCTATCCATTATGGCCATTTGCGTTTGGCTTTGGATTTTTTACAGATCCTCAACTTAAGTGAGGTGCGTTTCATTCCCTGTAAATCTCCAGTGCATAAAGACCCTAATGTAGCAACGCCGCAGCAACGTTTGGCCCTATTAAATTTGGCGATACAGAATATGCCGCAATTTTGTATAGACGATAGAGAAATCAAGCGCGATACGGCCTCTTATATGATCGACACCGTAAAGTCTTTGCGCAAAGATTATCCGCATACGCCTTTATGTTTATTATTAGGCAGCGATGCGTTTTTAGACTTAGATCAATGGAAAGACTGGCAACAGTTATCAGACTACGTGCACATAGTCGTCGGCTTACGTGCCGGCACCCCTTTTTTATTGAATGAAATATTAACTCAGTTTTTGTCAGCGCAACAAATGGAAGATGCAACGGACCTACAGCAAAAACTGCATGGAGGTATTTACATTCAAAATATTAGCCAACTGGCTATCTCCGCCAGCGATATACGCAGTCAAATTTCTGCTCACTTGAATGTGCGCTTTTTACTGCCGGATAGCGTTTATGATTATATACAACAACATCAACTTTATGGGTACACACATGACATCTGATCAATTATTAGCAACTATATTAGCCATTCTAGAAGACAGCAAAGCCATCGACATTCAAACCTTGGACGTACGCGCGCTAACCACCATCACCGACATCATGATTGTCTGTAGCGGTAATTCTGCACGCCATGTCAATGCCATCTCCGAGCACATATTGGATGGATTAAAAGACAATAAAAAAGAGATTCTAGGCGTAGAAGGCAAAGAAGACGGCGAATGGGTATTGGTCGATTTAGGCCGTATCGTAGTGCATATTATGTTAGCGCAGGCTCGTGACTTTTACCAATTGGAGAAATTATGGGAAGCGACGCGTAAGGCTAGAGATCGGGAAGACCAAGAAACATAGCAGATATATTGAAAATATTTTCGTAGGGGCAGGCCCCCGTGCCTGCCCTTTTTGGGTAACCATAGGGGGTTTACCCTACAAATGAAACTCCTGCTGCTTCAAAACCTCAATCTCATCGCGCGCAGCAATGGCTTTTTCAAACTCTAAGTTCTTAGCATATTCAAACATTTCTTTTTCCAAGGCTTTTATCTTCCTACCCAAAGCCGCGGGGCTCAAGCGTTGAATTTGCAGTGCGTTTTGAGACGTATTAGCCAAGCGCACTGGCAAGGGCGCATGCGCACCTTCCATGATATCGTGTACATTTTTAGCGATGCCCTTGGGCGTTATACCGTGCTTTTGATTGTATTCTTCTTGTATAGCGCGTCTACGATCGGTTTCTGCTAAGGCGCGCTGCATAGAGCCGGTGATTTTATCCCCATAAAGAATGGCGCGACCATTAATATGACGCGCCGCACGCCCCATCGTTTGTATCAAGGAACGTTCGGAGCGTAAAAAACCTTCTTTATCGGCATCTAAAATAGCCACCAAAGCCACTTCGGGTAAATCTAAACCTTCACGCAATAAGTTGATGCCCACCAACACGTCAAAAACACCGAGACGCAAATCGCGTATAATTTCAACGCGCTCCACCGTATCCACATCGGAATGCAAATAACGCACTTTAACGCCATGTTCATCTAAATATTCGGTTAAATCTTCGGACATGCGTTTAGTCAATGTAGTGACCAATACCCGCTCTTTTACCGCTACACATTTACGGATCTCGGATAATAAATCATCCACTTGATTGTTCACAGGCCGTATTTCTACCTTAGGATCCACTAATCCCGTAGGTCGCACCACTTGCTCGGCCAGACATTCGCCTTGATTACGTTCATATTCGCCCGGCGTTGCCGAGATATAAATAGTTTGCGGCGAACGGGCAACAAATTCGTCAAACTGCAAAGGCCTATTGTCCAAAGCCGAGGGCAATCTAAAACCATAGTTCACCAAATTTTCCTTACGCGCCCGATCGCCTTTAAACATAGCTCCGGTTTGTGGAATAGTGACATGCGATTCATCTACAAATAGCAAGCCATCGGCGGGTAAATAATCAAATAGAGTCGATGGCGGCTCACCCTCAGCACGGCCAGAAAGATGGCGCGAATAATTTTCTACCCCACTGCAATAGCCCAATTCTTGCATCATTTCAATATCGTATTTAACCCGTTCAGCCAAACGCTGCGCTTCCACTAACTTGTTATTGTCATTGAAATAAACCAGTCGTTCCCGCAACTCGTCCTTAATAGCCTTAATGGCGTTTACCACTTTGCTGCGCGGCGTCACATAATGGCTTTTAGGGAAAATAGTGGCTCTAGGGATACGCTGTATCATTTCACCCGTTAAGGGGTCAAAATGATAAATATTGTCGATTTCATCGCCTAACCATTCTAGTCGCACGGCCTGTTTTTCTGAATCGGCCGGAAAAATATCCAGAACATCGCCGCGCACTCTATAGGTGCCGCGCTTAAAATCAATGTCGTTGCGGCTGTATTGTAATTCGGCCAAACGGCGCAAAATTTGATATTGGTCTATAAGCTCCCCGCGGCTCACATGCAACACCATGCTGAAATAGGACTGTGGATCCCCCAGGCCATAAATAGCCGACACGGTCGCCACAATGATCACATCTCTACGCTCCAATAAGGCCTTCGTGGCCGATAAACGCATTTGCTCTATGTGTTCATTAATCGAAGAATCTTTTTCTATATAGGTATCGCTAGAAGGCACATAGGCTTCGGGCTGATAGTAATCGTAGTACGATACGAAATACTCCACTGCATTGTTCGGGAAAAATTCGCGCATTTCACCGTATAATTGCGCTGCAAGGGTTTTATTAGGGGCCATAATCAAGGTAGGACGCTGACAATGGGCGATGACGCTCGCCATAGTAAAGGTCTTTCCCGAGCCCGTTACACCCATCAAGGTTAAATGCGCTAAACCGGCATCTATACCTTCCGTTAGAGTGGCAATGGCGGCAGGTTGATCGCCTTGCGGCGAAAATGGGGATACTAATTGCAATGATCGTTTCATAACTGTTATTCTACCCGAAATTTGTACGATAAAATAGCCATTTTGGGGGAATCTTCATGACCATTGCCACAGCCAATAGACTAAAAAAGCTACAGCCTTCCCCTACCATGGCCATGAATGCCAAGGCTCGCGCCTTAGAAGCAAAGGGCATAGAAATCTTGAGTTTAAGCGTAGGCGAACCGGATTTTGACACCCCGGAATACATCTGCAAAGCAGCCATTAAGGCCATAAACGAGGGGTTTACACGCTATACCGCCGCAGATGGTATTGCTCCGTTGAAAGCCGCCATACTAGATAAGTTTAAGCGCGACAATCAATTAAGCTACAACGCAAACGAAATTATTGTGACCTCAGGCGCCAAACAAGCCCTAGCCAATGCCTTCTATGCGCTGTTAAATCCGGGCGATGAAGTCCTTATCCCGGCGCCTTATTGGGTGTCTTATCCAGATATGGTGATATTGGGTGAAGGCACACCTAAATTTATTCATGCCGATCGGTCACAAAATTTTAAAATTACTGCCGCGCAATTAGAAGCGGCCATCACGCCACGCACGAGGGTATTTGCTATCAATAGCCCGAACAATCCTACCGGTATGATTTATAGTGTCGAAGAATTAAAAGCTCTGGCCGAAGTGTTAAAAAAACACCCTAATATCATTATATTATCCGACGACATTTATGAACATTTAATTTGGAGCAATCTGCCTTTTGCCAATTTACCCATGGTTTGCCCTGAGTTAAAAGATCGCACGGTGGTTATCAATGGCGTCTCAAAAAGCTATGCCATGACCGGCTGGCGCATAGGCTATGCCGCAGGCCCGATTGAAATTATCAACCAAATGAAAAACATACAATCACAAACCACGTCTTGCCCCAACTCTATAGCCCAGATGGCCGCACTTGCCGCCATCACTGGCCCGCAAGATAACATTGCCTTAATGAATAAAGAATTTAAAGCGCGTCACGATTTTCTAGTCAAAGCATTGAGTGCTTTGCCCGGTGTGGAATGCATTCCAGCACAAGGTGCATTTTATTTACTGCCTGATTTTAGCGCCTGGTTAAAGCAACACCCTGAAATCGGCAACGATGAGCAATTAGCAGAAACTTTATTGACAGAAATTCACATCGCCACTGTTGCTGGAACGCCCTTCGGCGCGCCGAACTGCATACGGCTATCTTTTGCTAGCAGCATGGATACGCTGCAAGAAACGATGCGGCGCTTAGAACCATTTTTGAAGGGATAATAGTTCTAAAACAGCAACAAAAATGGCTGTTTTAGGCGCCGAACGCAACTGTGGTTATTAAATTTCTTTATTTGGGTCTAGAGCCCATAACATCGGCTAACTTTTCTGACATCTGGTTTTCTTCCAAGAAGGCTATCAACGCATTTTGTTTAGCTGTATTATTCATGAAAGATCCAAACAGTTCATAAAACTGCACTTCCTTAGACCGCGAGAAAAAACTGATAACATTGCTAAAAATTCCTGATTCGGATTTGGGATTTTGGTCTAACCTATTTCGAGATAGAAATACTAGAAATTCTTCTGGACTTTTCTTTGCGGATCCTTCCTTATATTTTTCAACATATCTTTGGGCTATTTCTTTAATCTTACATTTTGGACTAGATATTTCCGCATTAAAGTCATCCGTTAAATTTGCCAATAATGCGCTTATTTTAAAAGCTGGTGATTCTATTACGACCATAGGTTTTTTCTTTTCTTCTTCTGATACACTACCTTCCTCTTTATCAGAACCTGAACCTTCACTAAGATCCGAACCTGAACCATTGCTAGAAGCCAGATTTGAATCATCGCTAAGATCAGAACAAGAAACAGTTAAAGAGTCTACGTCAGAATCACCACGAAGATCTTCATCACTAAGCAGCTCTATAAGCGGCTCTATTCGGTCAGCGTTGAAGAGAGCATATTTAAAACCTGATTGTATGACTTTTTTCACTCCGAAATTTAATACAGGCTCTGAACTTGCATTTGAAATTAAATCTTTGAGTTTTTCATCAAAACTAATGCTCAATAAATTATGCAATTCTTCTGAAGTAACTAATACTTTCGTAATATATTTTTCGGTAATGGGGCTTTTATCTTTAATTACTGAAAAAGGAACTTTCAGCTCGATTGCCATAGCACCAGGGATATAACGCGTCGCCTCGTCAATATTTATTGTAACTTCAAGACCTTCGTGTATAGATAATATGCAAAGATGTTTTTCCCCCTGCACTTCTTCATCCCACAAATGGCAAACCAACCCATTGTAGAAGGATGGTTTATACCTTCCAGCATTATTTCCTAGTGCCGGTAGTAGCACTCTGTTTGCAATTCCAGAAAAAGCTTGTGAGTTGTATTTAGAAATATTATTAAGATCTATGCCCATGTTCTGAAATTGCGATAAATAGCTATCTAATGTGCTCTGCTCAACTTTATGAGCAGACTCTTCCATGTCTGAATCCCATGACGGATCTTTTTTCGGAAAAAGCCTACCGCTGTATTCTATTCCATTTACAATACGCACTGCACCACGACGAAAATCAGATATGATATTTTCACGCCTTTGAGTTCCATCATACTCAATCAATGGATGTTCCTGGCCGTCATTCATAAGCACTAAAATTTGCTTTGTCCGTTCTGTGACATCAGATACAGTTTCCAAGCCAATGATTTCATCGGCTTCTCTAGAGCTTGACATAATTTACCTCAGCTATTTATTTGTAATAATTTATTCCCTCTTTGGGGAGTACATAGCTTAGCAAACTAGTCTTAAGGCAGTATTAAGCGATTGATCGTTTAATACTGCCTTATTTCCTTTCTTTGTTGGCTTGATTCTCTACAGCATTTTGTTATAATGGGCAGCATTGATAACTCGCGGATCTGGACACTATGTGCACTAGCCTATTGAATACTAAGACTATTTTAAATATTGCTGCCTATCGCTTTGTGGCTGTAGATCAGCTGCCGGAGCGTAGAGAGGCTTTGTCTACACTCTGTCAAAATTTAAGCTTAAAAGGCTCTATATTGCTCAGCACCGAGGGTATTAACCTCTTTTTGGCCGGTATAGAGGGGAATATCACGGCTTTTATAACGTATCTGACTGAAAATCCCCTCTTTCAAGCCCTAGGCATGGATTCAGTCAGCTATAAAAAAAGCTGGTCGGAAAACCAGCCCTTTAACCGCATGTTGGTTAAATTAAAGCAAGAGATTATTCCCTTGGGATTGCCCGAGATCCAACCCAGCCAGCACACGGCCCCTGCCCTGCCGCCTCAGCTGTTAAAGCAATGGTTAGATGAAGGCATAGAGTTTACTTTATTAGATACCCGCAACGATTATGAAATACGCCTAGGCACCTTTGAAAAAGCAACGGTATTAGACTTACAGCATTTTCGTGATTTTCCCAGCGCTTGTGCGGCACAGCTGCCTGCAGAAAGCAAACAAAAACCATTAGTACTATTTTGCACCGGTGGCATACGCTGTGAAAAAGCCTCCGTTGCCTTAGAACAACAAGGTTATAGCGAAGTCTATCAACTGGAAGGCGGCATCTTGAATTACTTTGAACAATGCGGCGGCGCACACTATAGCGGCGACTGCTTTGTATTCGACAAACGCGTGGCCTTGAATCCACGCTTGGAAGAAACCGAAGCAACGCTGTGTTATTGCTGTTTAAATCCCTTGTCTGTAGCCGAACAACAAAGCCCAGATTATGTAGTGGAAGTATCTTGTCCTTATTGTGTGGATCGGCAATAACCTATCGCTTGCACATAAAGATACACAGTATACAGTTAACCGAGCCGCGACTGTCAGGGAGCGGATAAACACCCCGCTCCCTGACGGTCGCGGCTCGGTAGTTTCGGCTCCGGTGATTTATTTTCGCATCTTGAAATACATTGGGTATATATCTATGCTAAATGAAACGTGGATCATCAATCAGCTCAAAGCACATTTCCCACACACCATAGGCGACGATGCCGCCGTTATCCCTGCCTCTGGCAACCAAAGCTATATCATCAGTAAAGATCTGTTAGTAGAAGACGTGCATTTTCGCAGGACTTATTGTAGCCCTGCTAATTTGGCTTACAAAGCCTTGCAGGTTAATTTAAGCGACATCGCCGCCATGGGTGGCAAAGCACAATTCGTGCTGTGCGGCATTGCGATCCCCATGGAGCAAGCGCAATACGCACAAGACTTTCTTGCTACCTTGGTAACAGCCTGCAAGGATGCCGGCGTGATATTGATAGGCGGTGATACCACTCGTTCTACCGATAAATTATTCATCAGCATCAGCGTCATTGGCAGTAGCAACACAGACAATATCAAATATCGCTCTACGGCTAAAGTGGACGATGCGGTCTGTGTAGTCGGCGCCTTAGGACACGCTCATTTAGGATTGATTGCCTGTGAACAATCGCTGCCCGATCTACTAGATTATAAAAATGCATTTTTGCGCCCAAAGGCAAAAAGCGATGAAGGTTTTTGGTTGGCTGAAAAAACTTGCATCCACAGCATGATGGATATTTCAGATGGTCTATTTATAGATTTAAAAAGATTATGTCTAGCCTCTCAGGTAGCGGCGCACATTGAATTAAACGACTTACAGCCATCGGCTGTATTTAAAAATGGTTGCGATCATTTGCAACTCAATGCCATCAACGTCATGCTCACGGGCGGCGAAGATTATGGGCTGCTGTGCACCGTCGATAACGCGCAGTATGCACAACTTGCCGAGGACTTTAAACAAAAATTTGGCTATTCTCTACAGCGTATAGGCAATATCATTTCGGGAACAGATATTCATTTTACTGAACATGCAGTGCCTACGCATTTAGTGCTAACACCGTTTTCGCATTTTGGTGAAGCACCGTAAACACTCTATCGCCAGGACCTTATTACCCTAAGGCAAATGCCTTAGGGTAATGCAGGCATATCTCACTTAAGCAGTACTATGATCTTCCATAGTAGTAGTGATAAGTAGATACTTCTCCTACTGTCTTAGGCTCCACTATATAACACTGACCATTACCGCAGTCATGGTAAAAGTGGCCATCTTGATAATAGGTATCAAATGGTATTGTAGCAGGCGTCATCCAACTTGCATTGGGGGCCTGTGGTGTAGGCACTAGATTATCACACGCAAAAGCGGCTGGAATTAAAAATACGCTTAGGGCCATTACGGCCAAAAGTCTTTTAATATTTTTATACATGATTCACTCCTTACTTTTCAATTTATCAGAACAATCCCCAGGCTATTACAGACTGGGGTTATTTGAGTATGGTCTTTTTTTAGGCAAATGCAAGTTATTTGGACATAATTGTTTTATGGAATTTATTTAAAATACGATAATATCCCTTGAAGCAACAGCAGACTATCTGCTTTAAACTCAACCCTCTGTTTAATAGCATTAAAACATGATACGATGTTAGTATATTTTCTTTATTTATTAAAGTATTTTTGACTGTAGGGACCGAGGAGGCGTTTATGACTGAAATTGTAATTTATACCGCTAAAGATGGTCATGTTGAATTAGATGTGAGCCTTGCTGCTGACACCGTCTGGCTATCTATGGCACAAATAGTACAATTATTTAGCCGCGATAAGTCAGTTATTTCACGTCACCTTAATAAAATATTTAAAATCAACGAGTTAGATAGAGGGGCAACTGTTGCATATTTTGCAACAGTTCAAAAAGAAGGCGATCGTGAAGTCACCCGTGAAGTTGAATATTACAACTTAGATGCCATTATATCTGTTGGTTATCGAGTTAACTCTAAGGAAGGCGTTCAATTTAGAAAATGGGCAAGTCAAGTTTTAAAAGAGCACCTTATTCGCGGCTATACTACCTACGATAAACGGCTAGCGGAACGGGGTGTACATGAGTTACAGCAAACGGTTCAATTGCTACAAAAAACACTGGTACATCATGACCTGGTGAACGATCTAGGCCAAGAAGCCATTCAGCTAATATTAGCTTATACCAAGACTTGGAATTTATTATTGGCTTATGATGAAGATCAATTGAAGCTTCCCGAACCAGGCATTAATACCACATCTAAGCTGACTTATTCGGCTGCCCTATCAGCAATTGCATCATTGAAAACAGATTTAAGCACACGCAATGAATCAACACATTTATTTGGGCAAGAACGCGACGGTGGCCTGGGCAGTATTTTAAACAATATTGAACAAACCTTTGACGGTGATCCCTTGTATAAAACGGCCGAAGAAAAAGCCGCCCATTTGTTGTATTTTGTGATTAAGGATCACCCTTTTATTGATGGCAACAAACGCATAGGCAGCTTCATGTTTTTACTCTACCTAAAATCACAGAATATGCCGATTAAATTGAATGAAAATGGCTTAGTGGCATTGGCTCTACTTGTAGCTGAAAGCGATCCCAATCAAAAAGAAATGCTAATTCGATTGATTGTTAATTTGCTTATGGATTGAGGATGTTTTGAAATGTTAAAGAGGAATAACAGCTTGAAGTATAAATTTTATCAATATCGTTCGCTAGCAAAAACAGATTCTTCAAAACAGCCAGAAGACAAGTCTACACAGCTAGAAAAAAATTAAATCAGCTAGAAGATAGTTTAAATCAAAAAATATTTTTATCGCCTGTCTCTGATCTCAACGACCCTTTTGAAGGACACTGTCAATATGGAATAGGCGAGATTAGTGATCGAGTGCTTGACCTTTTTCATTCTTTCCCTAAATATGCTGATCTAACTCGGGATGAATTATCGCGTAGATTTGAGGATCCTGTTTTCAGAAAGGCAATTGAAGCATATCCACAAATGGAGGAAAAGTGGTTCGAGAATCATGGAGTATTTTGCCTGCTGAAGGAAAATAATCATCCGCTTATGTGGGCACACTATGCGGATAAACATCAAGGTTATTGCTTGGAATTTGAACTTGATTTTGAGAAACACCCTAAAGTAATGGAGAAATCAGCTGAGAGAAATGCCTTTATTGATAGTATAATGAATGATAATGGAACTGATAAACCTGAACTTTTGAGTTCCTTTCTAGACCCTGAATTAAAGCGTGTTCTTATTTTTACAAAAATTAATTACCCATCATCTAAAGCTCCCGATTTTATTTTGAGTGACTTTTTAGACGTAAAGGATGATCTTGACGAAAATACAAAATATGTTATTCAACATTCCATTGGAGTGAAAGGATCAGCATGGAATTATGAGCAAGAATTTCGTTTAATTGCAAATTGGAACAGTAAGCAAGATCATTCTCATCTGGCAGTACCCGAAATAGGCGATAATAGTCCTGTGCCTTGGCTAAAAGTAACCGGCATCATCTTGGGAATGCATATGAGTCATGAAGCCAAAGAGAAAGTTACAGCACTGGCTTTAAAATACAAGATGAATTTAATGTTTGCCTCTGCTGATCCAAAGGGCTATGCCGTCAAAATATTGTCGTATGAACGCGATAATAGCCATGCAGATGTGCATTCTTATGAGAAACAAGAGGAAACGCTAAATCTACCCAAAATTTTAGCGCTTGACCAACGTGAGATCGAACAAGGTCTTTTCAGGCCCGCAGATGAGGTATTCTCTGATTTAGATACGGAAGACTAATGGTCCTTCCAGTAATTTTTTTAAACCGGCAGAAGATGATTTATCAGACTATCTATGAAGTTAAATTATCTATACAGCGCAAAGAATAAATTTATATACACATTTTATAAATACTTGATTATCCCTAATACTTTCCATCCTGCTGGCAATAGTGACACAGCCGATTCCATTTCCGTTTTACCAAATAATCGCACAATAATGCCATAAATCCAACAAAAAGAAATATAAGAAATATTGCAGTATGCGTATACTGAAAGAGAGATGAGAAAGATTTCCATTCAATGCACACAGCGTATGCTATAGAAAGCCCAATGATACTTATAGTTATGCCCGTTTCACGTAGATAAGCTTTATTCTTATTACTTTTTTCAAGTGCGATTATATCATGTTGATGCTTACACATAAGAGTCATCCATTTAATACAAAGTGTTCTATTATCACCAGATATTACGTCTTTCTGTAACCAAAAATATGGCTCACTTCCAATGCAAACATAAGTATTGCTTCTATAAGCAACCAAAAAATAAATGAGACTTGTAAGTATAGATAAAGCTAATACTACAATAAAAGCAACAACAACATCATTATTAGTATGTGATAAAAAAATAGAAGCAGAAATAAGCGCGATTAAGATAGTTGTATACACTGTAAATAAAGAAAAGAGATTATTATTTATATCATTCTCTTTCTGTATTTGAGCAGCGATGTGCTTTTCTGATTGATTGAATGCCTCTTTCGTTATCTCTGGATTGATTTCCTTCATATCCAGAATCTCAGAATCTGTCATTACTTCTATTTTTCTTTTTTTCTTACATATGCAAAAGTAATCTGTATCTTTAATCAACATATTCTGCACGGCGTCCTTGGTGGCAGTGAGTTAAATGGTGGGTCGTGATGGATTCGAACCATCGACCAACGGATTAAAAGTCCGCTGCTCTACCAACTGAGCTAACGACCCATAGGAGGAGCGACTATTTTACAGGAAATTTCAGAAAAAACAATACCCTGAATGCTCTTAATTTGAACAATGCTAAACTTGCATCTCACCTCACTTTTAATTATGCTCTACCCATTCATTTCTTTATTATGGCGGCATAATGAGTTCAAATTTTAAACGGATCGGCTTAGTGGGTCGTTATAGGCAAAATAACATGGCTCCTACGCTGGTTTTGCTGGAAAACTGGTTAAATAAGAATCACTATGATGTAGAATTAGAACAGCAAACTGCTGAAAGCTTACAGCGCCCTAACCAGGGCTTGCCCATCGATCAGCTCTGCCAGGAAGTGGATCTCATCATCGTTTTAGGTGGTGATGGCAGCTTGCTGGGTGTAGCGCGCGCGGCAGCCGATTCTGCTGTGCCGGTATTGGGTATCAATCATGGCCGTCTGGGCTTCTTAACGGATATACATCCCAAAACGTGCATTGTAGAAGTAGAAAAAGTCTTGGCCGGCCACTATCTAGAAGAAAAACGTTTTCTACTAGAAGCACTTTTTCAGCAACAACCTACACAGCTAGAAACAGCCTTAAACGACATAGTGCTGATGCCAGGGCCTTTGCCACACATGATTGAATTTGAAATTTACATAGACGATGAATTCGTCTGCAGCCAACGCGCCGATGGTTTAATCACCGCCACACCTACGGGCTCTACGGCTTATGCCTTGTCTGGTGGCGGACCTATATTATCGCCGTATTTAAATGCCATTGTTTTAGTGCCTATGTTTCCGCATACCTTATCGAGTCGACCTATCGTTATCGATAGCCATCAAAAAATTAATATCGTTTTAACCGATAACAATCAAGAAAACGCCCGCGTCAGTTGCGATGGCCATGAACGTATCGTGCTCCCCATAGGCGAAACGTTAACCTTGCAAAGGAAAAAAGAAGAATTGCGTTTGATCCATCCTAAAAATTATCGTTACTTTGAAACCTTGCGCAGTAAATTAGGTTGGGCACATAAACCGACGGATATTTTGGAATAATTTTCTATGCTAGAGCATATACACATCGAAAACTTTGCCATCATCGAGAATTTAGATCTAGATCTGTCTACAGGCATGACGGTGATTACCGGCGATACCGGTGCGGGCAAATCGATCGTCATTGATGCACTAGACATTGCTTTAGGCCATAGGGCCGACAGCAAATTTATACGAGCAGGCGCTACGCGCTGCGAAATCAACGCCAGCTTTGATACTACTCATTGTAAAAATGCGCAATTGTGGTTGCAAGATAATGAATTGGAAAATGACAATACGTGCATTATTCGCCGCGTCATCACGTCCGATGGTCGCTCTAAAAATTATATCAACGGTCGCGCCGTGACCTTACAACAATTGCGACTCCTAGCGCAAGAACTCATTCAAATTCACGCCCAGCATGAACACTATGCCTTACTAAAACGCGATGAACAACGCCATATTGTAGATCGCTTTGCCCAACATGGCGATTTATTACATTCGATCAAAAACAGCTATCTCGCTTGGAGAGAAAGTTACGACGCATGGCAAGCTTTATTAACCTTGGGCCAAAGCGATCGCGGCAAAATTGATTTTTTATCCTATCAATTGCAAGAAATAAAAACGTTACAATTGCGCGATACTGAATTAGATGCATTGCATCTAGAACAAAAGAAATTAAGTCACAGCCAAGAACTGGTGATGGCATTATCTACGGCTCTAGACGCCATTCATAAGAATAGCGACACTACGGTACTATCGTCTGTGTTACGCATCCACCGTGATTTAAGTGCTTACCAGAAGATCTTACCAGAACTAAACAACACTTTAACCCTACTCAACAGCGCAGCGGTACATTTAGAAGAAACCTCTGCTGAATTGAATACGCTGTTAAAAGACATGCCACTAAACCCAAAGCGTTTGCAAGAAGTAGAAACTCGTTTGCAAAACATACATAATCTGGCGCGAAAGTTGCATGTTCCCGCGGAGCAATTACCCGAATTGCAACAGAAATTAACGCTAGAACTAGATTCCTTACAAAATTTAGATGAAAAAGCAGTACAGTTGGAAAAAATTGCTACGGAGCACAAAGAGCAATATCAAGTGTTAGCCGAAAAGCTCAGTGCTTCCAGAATAAAGGCCGCCAAAAAGCTCGATGAACAAATGAGTGCCTATCTGCAAAAATTAAGTTTACCACACGGCCAATTTAAGGCGGTTTTTTCTGAACCCGCCACTACACCTACAGCCTATGGTTTAGATCAATTGGAATTTCACATACAAACGAATGTAGGACAAACACCACAACCCTTGGCAAAAATTGCTTCTGGCGGTGAATTATCGCGCGTAAGCTTAGCCTTACAACTCATTTCATCGCAACAGGACTACACCCCTACTCTTATCTTCGACGAAATCGATGTAGGTATAGGCGGCAAAACGGCCGATATAGTCGGTCAGTTATTGCGGCAATTGGGTGAAAAAACACAGGTCATTTGCATTACCCATCAACCTCCGGTAGCAGCACGCGGCCATCATCATCTACGTATTGAAAAAGAACATGGGAACGCCACTACATCGCGGCTATTAGCCCTAGATCCCGAACAACGCACACAGGAAATAGCGCGCATGCTAGGCGGTAAAAGTCATACCGCCATCGCACACGCTAAAGAGTTACTGGAGTTGGTGTAGCCAACGCATTCTTGCCAAGATCTATTGCTTAGAAGTAAGTCCCTTACTTTGCAATAAACTCTCCTGTAGCACAACAACATCTTCATCCGTCAAAATAATATGCGGCGCCTTGCAATATTCTGTTGAAGGACAAACATATTTTGCTTTGCCCGTAGATTTGCTGCCAACCCCAAAGTCATCCTTGAGCCGCTGAGATACCTGATCCATATTGCTATCCACGCTTTGTTTTGATTTTTGAAAAAGGCTGCGACGTACAATTCCGGAATTTTCTGAGGCAGGAGCGAGGGAGACAGGGGCGAGGGAGACATAGTAATTATTATTACCACCGTCGTCTTTACCCAAAACGACGCCTACAGACATCCCCATCTTCTGCTGAAAAAAATTGACAATAGCGTCCCTATTTTCTTCCTGAAGTCCTCTCTTATCAGAAGACGAAGAACTACTGCTGGAACTTGCAACAGAGGGCCCTGAGGCAGGATGGCTAAAAAACGACGATGACGTAGAACCACTAGAAGATGAGAGAGGAAGCGATGGCTTATAGGCTATTTTCTGATGCTCTAGCGCAAAAGACAGATGAATGAGCAGTAGGGTCAGTCTATTATGCAAA
>VFJT01000164.1 GCA_009885935.1 Gammaproteobacteria bacterium | reverse complement strand
TATTTCACAGAGCAGCTTTCTCATGAAGGTCCAGGGGCCATTATCATAGCAATAATTTTCTAGAAATACAATATAAGTCATTGATCTCTACACAAACCACAAGGTTACTGTGATTTCCATAGCCCTGTTCCCTATTAAAACCCATTTTAAAATTAACTTATTTATCAATGAGTTAAATGAAAAAACAGGCTTATTATTTACTTTTTCAGAAAAAGACAATTGTCCCTAATATTTCCTTAACGTTCGCATGGTAAAATAGTCTACATAAGATTGATAAATATATGAAGATAGCGGGGTAAATGAAAATGGTAGATGTATGTAAACCATTAAATCCTAATCAAGGATTATGGGTTTTAGGTGAAGAAACTAGGTCGTCGCCTTTTACAATTAAGGGGGCACCACTCGATTCTGAAGTGGTTATAGCTCCAAGCGCTGATTCTAGTGAAAAGTTTCAAGGCAAACCAGCAGTTTTACAAACTTGGTTAGAGGCAGAAGATTTAGCTTATAAATTATATACTGATCGGCACTTATATGGGGGTAAAGGGGAAGCGCAATCTCCAATTTTGGTTCGTACATTTCGTGAAAATGGGATTGATTTTGATGACATATATTACCGTGTTAAAAGAGTAGAGACTCCGGAAGGATTAAATGCCTTTATTTTACAACCTATATTTGTACCAGAGGGCGAAACCCCTGAGGTTAAGGTTATTTTTGCGGGAACTGCAGATAAAGAAGGTGTAGTACGTGATCTGGATAAGAAGGCTGCGGGCCATGAATCCTTTAAATCGCATAAACATGACTTAATGCATGAATTGAACATGGCAGTTGCGAGTATAACTGGTGATGATGTTAGAATCAGTGTTATTGGCCATAGTTTGGGTGGGGCTGATGCACAACGCATGGCCTTAAAGATCACACAAGCAGTAGCATTTCCCGGTAAACCTGAAGATGCAATGCAGGGTGTGCTGGCGGATAGTTATTTTTCAGAAAAACCTTACTATCCTGCATTAAAAAATAAAAACATCACTTTGCATTTAGGTACTAATTCGGCGCCCAGGCTCACAGAAAAACAATGTGAGAAGTTTGCTAAAAATTTGGAAATTGCGACTAAAAATAGCAACAACGGTTTCAATCCGTTAAAATTCGAAGCGACCGTATTCTGCATGGACAAAGATATTGTGCCTAGATGTGGAAAAAAGCATTTATTAACCCAAGAGGAAACTGAGGAGCATCCATCTGTTTTAAGTATGGCGAATAAGGCGACAGTGGTTTCTATTAAATCGACTTTATTTGGCCACGCCTTAAATTTTTATCATAATCCAGATCATCCTAAGTTGCGTGGAATGGATATTGTAGAAACTACAAAAGAAACTGTAGACGAAAACAAAGAGAAAGAAGTAAAAGGGATATTAGGCAAAAAGAGTATAGATGCTTCAACATTTGCAGACGCTATTAGAGCTGCAATCCGATCTCTTACCATTAAGCTAGGATGGGGCGAAGATCTTAATTCAGTGTCTACACCTGATTCAGCTCCTGTGCCTGCATCAGCAGTCTCTCTGAGAGCACCATAACAGGTCGATAGAATTGCCTCATTTAATTAGAATAATGAGGCAATTCTACTTGTAATTTATAGCCAACCTCTCTAAATCCAGTAAAATCAATAAATTGCTCTATTAAGATAAGCTGAACAGCCGATAAAAATTAGTCCAAAATAAAAACAAATGGTCTCAAAGCCTGCTATCCTTATGATTATAATAAGAACAGTTTAAGTAAGGGGACGTATCATGAAACTAGCAATTAAATCAGTCTTACTGATGTCCAGTGTGATGTTAGCGGGTTGTGCAATGAATAACGATTCATCTTTCAACCAATCTGTGCCTACGGTTCACGATAATACTGCTGTAGCAGAACCACAAGCACCACCGTATGAATTTCCATCTACCCGTACGCCTACAGGCAATAAGGTTATCATCGTTGATCCCAATGAGCATGCTTGGGGTGCTTATGGTCCTGATGGTGTATTAGTGGCACAAGGACCGGCATCAACGGGTAAAGGGTATTGTCCGGATCTAGGCAGGGCTTGTAAGACTCCATCCGGTAATTTTGCTGTTTATCGTAAGGGTAGTGCAGATTGTGAGTCCAGCATCTTCCCTATACCAGAAGGTGGCGCGCCGATGCCATACTGCATGTTCTTTCATGGCGGTTATGCTTTACATGGTTCGGATCATGTGCCAAACTATAACGCTAGCCATGGTTGTGTACGCTTACAGCCTAGTGACGCGCAATGGTTAAGCAGCAACTTTGTAACGGTGGGCACTAAGGTAAAAATATTACCTTACTAGTCAGAACTACAGTTTAAGCAAGAGGACGCAACATGAGACGACCAATTAAATCAGCGTTACTAATGTCCAGTGTGATGTTAGCGGGTTGCTCGATGATGACAGACGATTCATCTTTCAACCAAGCTGTGCCTGCGGTTAATGTTTATCAAGAAACGACACCGCAAGCAGTGCCACCATCAAAAACGTATCAATTTCCTGCTAGCCGTGTGCCTACAGGCAATAAAACCATCATCATTGATCCTAATAAACACATTTGGGCTGCTTATGATCCTAATGGTGTGCGGGTGGCGCAAGGGCCAGTGCCAATGGATAATGGGTATTGTTCGAATGTAGGTGGACCTTGTAAGACCCCAGCGGGGACTTTTACGGTTTATTACAAGGGGGATAGTGGATGTAAATCAACTCTATATCCTATTCCTAACGGTGGCGCATCGATGCCCTATTGCATGCTTTTCAAGGAAGGCTATGGCGTATACGGCTCAGAGCATATGCCTAATTACACCGCCAGCAACGGTTGTATACGCTTATACCCTAGGGACGCGCAATGGTTAAACAAGAACTTTGTGACGATAGGGACTAGGGTACAAATATTGCCCCACTAGGCACGCCCCATTTACCTATAAACATGATAAGATACCCCTGTTTTTGCCAACGGGGGTTTTCTTATGTCTGTATCCACACTAATCAGCAGTGTAAAACATGTGTTAACAGCTGCATTGGCTATCCCCAGCATTCCCGATAGCTGGGTACAAGTCGTTGAAATTAAAGAAAATTATTATGCCATCGCGCTAAATTTACCCTTCATGCATGATAAAATCCGCTTATTGTGGCAACAAGCCATCTTGCAAGAGATATCTAAGGATAATACTTTACAAAGCTATAGCTTAGAATGGAAATGGCAAGGAGCGGTCGCTGCCATGGAGGCACCAGTAGGGGCTAAGACTCTGCCCCAGGTCAAAAATATCATCGCTATTGCTTCAGGTAAGGGTGGAGTAGGAAAGTCAACGGTCACCACCAATCTTGCCTTGGCGCTAGCTGCGGAAGGCGCACGGGTGGGTATTTTAGATGCCGATATTTATGGCCCAAACCAACCCAATCTGTTAGGGATTAGCGACAAGCCACAACTGCAGGGCAAGGCTTTAATCCCTATGCTGAAGTATGATGTACAATCCATGTCGATTGGCTATTTATTGGACAGCGTACAAACGCCGGTTATTTGGCGTGGGCCTATGGTCAGCGGCGCTTTGCAACAGCTATTGTATGATACGCTATGGCATGAGTTGGATTATCTGCTGATAGACATGCCGCCTGGTACGGGCGACATACAACTGACCTTAGCGCAAAAAATTCCAGTCTCGGGCGCGGTGATAGTGACTACGCCGCAAGACCTGGCATTGTTAGATGTACAAAAAGCGGTGAATATGTTTAAGAAGGTGGCGGTTCCTCTATTGGGTGTAGTGGAAAATATGTCCTATTATCACTGTCCGCAGTGCCAGCATGTAGACGCCATTTTCGGTGAGGCAGGTGGGCAGCGCATGGCTGAGCAGTTTGAATTGGATCTCTTGGGTGCTTTGCCCTTAAATACGGACATTCGTCGTGCGTGTGATGCCGGTGTTCCTTTGGTGGTAGCGGCACCGGATTCGGAATTAACACAAAGCTATCACCAAATTGCCGTTAAAATGGCGGCGCGCTTGGCCCTACGGGCAGCGCCAATGAAACGGCGTTTTGCCAAAATTGTAGTGGAGTAAGAATATGAGTATTAAAGCCGATCGTTGGATCCAGGCTATGAGCCAAACCCAGGGCATGATAGAGCCATTTTGCAATGAACAAGTGCGTGACCTTGATGGTCGCCCTATTATTTCTTATGGTACTTCCAGTTATGGCTATGATGTGCGTTGTGCCAGAGAATTTAAAATTTTCACCAATATTAATTCCAGCATTGTTGATCCTAAAGCCTTTGATGAAAACAGTTTTGTTGATATAGAAACCGATGTTTGCATTATTCCGCCGAATTCATTCGCCTTAGCGCGTACGGTAGAATATTTTCGCATTCCTCGCGATGTATTGTGCATTTGTTTGGGTAAATCTACTTATGCGCGTTGTGGACAAATCATTAATGTGACACCATTAGAACCTGGATGGGAAGGACACGTGACCTTAGAAATTTCCAATACTACGCCACTGCCCGCAAGAATTTATGCCAATGAAGGCATTGCGCAAATGATCTTTTTGCAATCCGATGAAGAGTGTGCAGTTTCTTATAGCGATAGAAAGGGCAAATATCAAGGGCAAGTGGGTGTAACTTTACCAAGGACTTAAACGTGATCAAAGAGAAATGTGTGTGGTGGCAGCGGTTCTCTGAACGATTGGGGCAACGCATGTTGCGTTTTCCTATCAGTGCCAATAGCTACACTTGGCTAACACTGCTACTGGGTATTTTGGGCTATGTGTCTATTGCGCATTCGTATAACATTACTGGCCTCATCTTTTTTATTTTAGCGGGTCTTTTCGATGTCATCGATGGTGCCGTGGCTCGCGCCGGTGAAAAGAGTAGTCATTATGGCGCTTTTCTGGATGGCAGCTTGGATCGCTTCGTCGATTTCTTTGTCATTTTTTCTTATTTTAAACTGGCGATCATCACACCCTACTGGTCTTTAGGCTCTTGGGTGGCGGTGGCGGTATTTTGTGCCATCATGCCATCTTTTGAAGTCGCTTATGCCAATCATAGAAAAGCGGTAGATGATCCTAGCGAAACCAAAATCTGGCGTATCTTAAATCGCGGCGAGATGTATCCTTTAATGTTGTTGGTCATTCTCGTTAGTATTTTTCAGCCAATTTGGGCGGGTTATGTGTTGGCATTTTGGGTGAGTTTAGCCGCGGTCACGACGATACAAACGTTGTATCTGGCGCTGCATTTAGCCAAAAAGGCACAATAATATGCCACGAATTGTGCGCAGAAATGCCAATGAAAATAACCAACAAAAATTAAACGGCCACTTACCCCCCTTATTGCAGCGTATTTATGCGGCACGCGACGTGTCGGATATGGCTCAATTGGATAACGATCTCAATCAACTTTTGCCTTATCACGATCTATTGAATATAGATCACGCTATAGAATACTGTGTGACGATGTTGCAACAACAACTGCGAGTGCTCGTCATTGGCGATTTCGATGCAGATGGTGCTACCAGTGCGGCCCTGCTCGTTTCCGTGCTACGTACTTTTGGTTTGCAACAGGTAAACTATTTAGTACCGAATCGTTTTGAATACGGTTATGGCTTGACACCGGAAATTGTGTTGGTAGCCAAGGAACGCAACCCGGACTGGATCATCACTGTAGACAACGGTATTTCCAGTCATGCCGGTATAGCCAAAGCGCATGAATTGGGCATGAAGGTGATGGTTACCGATCACCATTTACCAGGGGATACTTTGCCGCCAGCGGAAGTGATCGTTAATCCCAATCAACCGGGTTGTCAATTCGCTAGCAAAGCGTTGGCCGGTGTAGGCGTTGCTTTTTATCTTTTATTGGCATTGCGCGCGCGCTTGCGAGAATTGAATTGGTTTGACGAGCATACTATTACAGAGCCTAATCTAGCGCATGCCTTAGATTTAGTCGCTTTAGGTACGGTCGCCGATGTAGTGCCTTTAGATCGTAATAATCGCATTTTAGTACACCAAGGGTTAAGACGCATGCGCTTAGGGCGTATGCGCCCGGGGATCCGTGCATTGCTGGAAGCTTCTGGTCGCAGCGTGCATCAATTGGTGGCGACTGATTTGGGCTTTGGCGTAGGGCCGCGCCTAAATGCCGCGGGGCGTTTAGACGATATGTCATTGGGCATTGAATGTTTGTTGACAGAAGATCACGATCATGCACGGCACATTGCCGAACAATTATCGCTGTTAAATGAAGAGCGCAAACAAATAGGCGATGACATGCAACAACAAGCGCTGCAAATTGTTCAAGCTTTACATTTGGGTGAAGTTAAGAATTTACCCGCTGGTTTGTGTTTATACGATCGCAGCTGGCATCAGGGGGTGATTGGCATTTTAGCGGCACGTATTAAAGAGGCGTATCATCGTCCCGTGATCGCTTTTGCACACAATGAGGGTACGGTATTAAAAGGCTCGGCACGTTCGGTGAAAGGGGTGAATATACGCGATGTATTAGATTTAGTGGATAAACGCTGTCCAGGCGTATTACTTAGCTTTGGTGGCCACGCTATGGCTGCGGGGCTAAGCTTAAATGAAAAAGATTTTTCGGTGTTTAGTGCTGCTTTTGCAGCTGAAATAGGTAAATGTTTAAATGCAGACGATCTGCAAGGTGTTTATTACAGCGATGGCGAATTGGCTTTAGATGAATATACTTTAGAAATGGCGACTCAATTGCGTGAAGGCGGACCTTGGGGGCAGGCTTTTCCTGAACCCAGTTTTGATGGCGAATTTAATATACTCAACCAACGCATCGTCGGCGCTAAACATTTAAAGCTGCAATTGGGTTTCCCAGGCAGCCATCGCATTTTAGATGCGATTTACTTTAACATTAATACCGACGAATGGCCAAATCGTCGCGCCGAACGCGTACGTGCAGTCTATAGATTGGATGTGAATGAATACCAAAGCAAACGCAATGTACAATTGTTGATTGAACATTTAGAGGCAATAACTTAATTTTCTATTGAGTTAGATTCAGCGGCGATGTAATATTCATATGCTATGAACCGTCATTGCGAGGAGCGTAGCGACGCGGCAATCCAGGAAAATGTTTAGCAATGAAAAGAAGCGTTATTGGCAAGAAGGCTAACAAAAAAATGTGATAGTTATAAATCCAGGATTTTAACCCCTGGATTGCTTCGCAAGCTCGCAATGACGGGTTCGCGAATATGGGTGCTTATGAGGTAAAAAATAGATACAAGGAGAAAATGCAATGGCTAAGATAGGGTTTATAGGTTTGGGTCACATGGGCGGACCTATGGCGGAAAATTTAGTAAAAGCAGGGCATAATTTAACGGTTTATGATGTCACTCCGGTATCGTTGTCAGGCGTTGTCGTCGCGGCAAACTTAGCCGAGCTTATTCAAAATGTGGATTATGTAGTGTCTATGTTACCTGCAGGTGCGCACGTGCGTGAAGTCTATTTGGGTGCTGAGGGATTATTAGCGCAGGCACCTAAAGCAATAACGTATATTGAATGTTCTACCATCGATGTAGAAACTGCAAAAGCAGTGCATGCTGCTATAGCACAAAAAGGTGGCGTGTGTGTAGATGCGCCGGTTTCGGGTGGTACGGCCAGTGCGGCTGCAGGCACTTTAACCTTTATGGTCGGTGGTAGCGATGAAGCTTTTGCCGAGGTGAAACCTATACTAGAAGCCATGGGCAAAAAAATATTTCATGCGGGTCTTGCTGGTTGTGGGCAAATGGCAAAGATTTGCAATAATCTTTTATTGGGTATTTCTATGATAGGCGTGTGTGAAGCGTTTAATCTGGGCAAAGCCTTAGGCTTAGAGCCACAAGCTTTTTTTGATATTTGTAAAGAAGCCTCAGGACAATGTTGGTCTTTAACACAATATTGCCCCGTACCGGGAATTCTACCGCATACACCCGCCAATAAGAATTATGAACCGGGCTTTATGGCAAAAATGATGTTAAAGGATCTAAACTTAGCTGAAGATGCTGCTGAAAGCGCAGCAGCGGCAACACCCTTGGGCGATAAGGCGCGCGATTTGTATCAGGCTTTTTGTGATGCTGGCGGCCAAGACAAGGATTTTTCAGGGATCATTGAGTGGTTGCAGCGGCAATAAAGAGGATCCTATAGTACCATAGATGTATTGAATTGCTGAGATCCGTCATTGCGAGGAACGTAGCGACGCGGCAATCCAGGAAAATTTGTAACTACTCGCCCCATCATTGCATCGTCGCTGCGCTCCTCACAATGACGGGGCGAGTAGGCAAAAATATTTTAAAATTTTCTCTAAAAACACTTGACAAGGTTTTT
>VFJT01000183.1 GCA_009885935.1 Gammaproteobacteria bacterium | reverse complement strand
TGCCAAAACAAAGCTAGCCGCATTTTGATCGAAACGCTTGCCTTCATCAACATACCCTAAAACTGTGCCTTCATGTCGCCATCGTCCTTGGCGCATAATCGTACCAAAAGGAGCGCCTTTTCTACTGGCTTCGATGGTAAAGGCGCATCGCAACCTAAGGCGAATAGTCTATATTTGTCATTTCTCCTGTACCGCACTGACTTCTGTTTTGAAATCATCAGCTAAATTTTTGGCTTGGCGTTGATTTTTGTGGCGCTTCGAATATTTCTCCGGCAACACCAATAAATCGAGCAACACTTCTAAAAAAGAGAAAACTTTGTTTCTGATGTTCATTGCTAGAAGAAGGCATGATTCTAGACAATTCTTCTCCGGTCTCTGTTACAATTTTGCCCGCACTCTCAACAGCAGTTGTTGCCATTAGTTGTGCTTCTTCTGCGATTTGGAAGAAGCCAAAACCACAACATGATCGAGCCTTATCCTTATCTTTGCCAGAGTTTGCAATAGCCCTAGATATCATTAATTTATCATCTACCGATAAGAATCGTTCAATCCTTTGCATGTCAGCGGGGTTTACTTTGTAATTGATCTCTCTGGGTAGGGCATACCCATCGAAATAATAACAAACATTTCTAAAGTAGTAATCCTGAAATGAAAATAATTTATCATCATAATCATCATAATCATCATGTATGCTTGGATTTTGATCCCAGTAAACAGATGTATACTGATCCCAATATTTGTTATGGTTTTCAAATCCACTGCAAAAATCGGCATAATAACTTCTATAAGCTCTATACCCCATATTAAATCCAATGGGCCAAATATTTACTGAAAATAAGTATACTAAGGAGTCTCTATCGCGGAACCAATCATAAACATATGATATTGGATGTTGGTCGTTAATGCTATAATCTGAGAAATAGTAAAGCGGATCTTGCTCATAGGGTAGTCTGCTGCCATTGGTTAAGCAGCTATCCCAGAAGTTTCCATGGATGTGTTTATGGCATCAATATCCGAATTATAAACCGTTAAATTGTGCTAATACTTTCCCGCTCATTTTAGCCTGGGGCGATGGAAAATCTTGCTCAGCTGATGGTAACTTACGAGAATTACGTGAGGAAAACCTTATCGCAGAATTTCATGTTCTTTACTCTAAAACTGGTGGAATTGCATATCATCATGTTGCAAACAATTATATTGCTTTATTTTCAACGTTTATTCCGTGCGGAGTGTGGGAGGCAATAGCAATCATTGAAGCTTTGCTGCAGAATAAATCTGACATACAACCAGATACTATTCACGCCGACACACAAGGGCAATCAACCGTTGTTTTTGCATTAGCGTATTTACTTGGATTTAAATTAATGCCAAGGATACGAAATTGGAAAGATTTGAAGCTTTTTTGACCTAATAAAAATAAAAAGTACAAGAATATAGATAGTTTATTTAATGATGCGATCAAGTGGGGTCTCATTGAAACCCATTGGCAAGACATGATGCAAGTGGTATTATCAATTAGTGCTGGCAAAATCGCTTCTGCATTGTTATTAAGAAAGTTAGGCAGCTATAGTCGGAAAAATAAACTTTATCTAGCATTTCAGGAGCTAGGTCGGGTTATTAGGACACAATTTTTGCTGGAATATATTTCCGATGTGGAAATGCGCGAAACAATCACTGAAGAGACCAACAAAGTTGAAGCTTATAATGGATTAAGTGAATGGGTTTCATTTGGTTCTAGATACTTAGTCGCCAGTAATGATGAAGATGAAATGGAGAAAGCAATCAAGTATAATAGCGTACTAACAGACTCCATTATATTGCAGAACATTGTAGATGAAACCAATATTCTCGCTCAATTGAAGGAAGAAGGCCATCTTATCAAAATAGAAGATGCAAAATATTTAAGCCCATATCTTACCGGCCAGATCAAGCGCTTTGGTGATTACATGGCGGATATCAGTATTATTCCGAGAGATATTGCTATAAGCCGTAGCTTTGTTCTCTGGTAAATATAGTTTTATATATAACTTATTTTACATTTTAAGATGGGGTTTTTGATTGATTTATAGCCTATATAGCGCTTGTGGGGGGGGGGGTAGTAACACGATAACCGGCTTATAGCGATATAAAACATGCCAAATAGAGTGTTCGGTTAGTATGGGCTGAAATACGTTTTCCTTTTGGGGTGAAATTTTTTCACAAAAAACGGTATTGAGGAGCGCAAGTGAAGAGAGTTTTTGTTTAATTAACGGCCACACTATAAATAGAGTTTGGCGCTTACTCACTTCCTTCATTATGAAGGAGTAACGTCTTCATTTAGTGGGAAATAGTTTTATTTTTAAATTTAAAACTATCATTTTCTTCATTGTGATATTAATTTTTGTTTTATTCTGGTATAATGTCTTGATTATGCTCCTAGCGGTTTTTGTGATGTAACCCCATAGAGTTACCTTTCGTTAAGAGGCTTGTGTAAAAAAATGGAGGGTGTAATAGATGAAAATAGGTTATCTAGCAGATAATATACAGTTTCGCGAAACAATAGCAAGTTGGTTTATGGATGAATGGGGAAAGCGGTATCCTGAACGAGATATAAATGTATGGGTACAAGAACAGACGTATCCTAATAGAGATAGATTGCCGCTAACACTTGTAGCAATAGAAGAAGGCAAAGTTGTTGGTACCGTATCTTTAAGACAAGATGGAATGACGACGCATTCAGAGTGGGTTGCTTGGTTATCGTATTTGGTAGTTGCAAAATCTCATCGAGGCAAAGGTATTGCTAAAATGCTATTACAAGAGGCTGACGCCGTAGCAAAATCATTGAATATAGAAGAATTACACTTATTTACACGATTATCTGATACGCGTCTATATTCTAATTCCGGTTGGAAGCAAATTGCAACAGAAAATTATCGTGATGGGGAGGTATATATTATGCAAAAAACAATTGCGAATAATTACTCTTCTTCTCTATATTCATTCTTTCAAGAGCATCCATATATTTCAACCGGAATTGCTGCGGCATTGGCTACAGCTTTTGCTACCACCTATCTGAAAAAATAACGGTGGCTCTATGATTGAAATTAAACTTAGCTTCAGTAGAAGTTGTAATATTAAATGAGGAAAAACTTAGAATTGTTTTGAGTAAATCCACGTCACTGATATCGTTATGTGGGCTGCTAAAAAGCAGGTTTCTAATAAATCCGAGTAATTGTTTCTGTTATTAGAATTATATGCGTAAGGGGGCATAATGGATGGCGTTTACTAAAAATGTATTGGATTTTGTTGCTTGTGGAATAGGCCCTTTTAATATTAGTCTGGGATGTTTACTCTCGTCGTTTCCTACACTACAAGGGGCTTTTTTCGATAGAAATTCTCATTTTTCATGGCACCCTAATTTTATGTTGGATGATGCTAGACTTCAAGTCCATTGGGTCAAGGATTGTGTCTCAGCAATAGATCCCACCAATAAATTTTCATTTTTAAATTTCATTGTGAAGCAAGGTCTGTTTTATCAATTTTTCGCTAGAAAAAATGCGGCCATTACCAGGCAAGAATATAATAGTTACCTTGAATGGATTATACCACAACTCGACAATTTTTATTTTAACTCGGAAGTAACACAGGTTACTTTGAACAATAAAAATATTTTTGAGACAATTATTAATAATAAAGACAAACTTTTGGCTAAAAATATTATTTTAGGCTCAGGCCCTCAACAAGCCATTCCAGAGTTTGCGCAAAAATATGTTGGAATTTCTGTTTTTCACTCCTCAAACTACTTACTCCATAAAAAATCATTGGTTAACAAAACAGTTCTAGTCGTAGGAAATGGGCAGAGTGCTTGTGAAATCATGACAGATCTTTTTAAAGAAAAGTCAGTAATCCCACAGAATATTATTTGGGTTTCAGCGAGCTCAGCGTTTCATGCCTTAGATGATAATGCACTTATTAATACATTATATTCACCCAATAGTGCCAACAGATTTTACGACACCGTAACCAGTTATAAACCTAAGCTTTTCGAGCGATTACTTCATACTAGCGATGGGATATCACTAGATACTGCGAATGATTTATTTGAACTATTCTATTTAAATAGAATATATAAAAAACAGGCTGTTAGTATCTCTTTAGATACTTTGTTAACTGCTATTAAACCACTTAATGAATCTTTTGCTGTAGATTTACACTTTAAAAAAATGGCTCAATGTCGAACGTTGCACGTAGATAAAATTATTCTGGCCACTGGATATAAGCAAAAATTACCTAAGTTTCTTACTGAAATAGAACATATCATTGCCTTCGATAAAGATAAACAACCCATAATTAAAAACGATTATTCTCTTGAACTGAATATAGAGACCCCTGCCAAAATATTTACACAAAATCTAGCGCGCCATATGGTTGGACCTATAGATTCTAATCTTTCTATTATGCCCTGGCGGAATGCAAAAATAATTAATACAATGATAGGGAAATCTGTTTATGATATCGATAAAAATGATATTCCTACGTTCAATGATTTATATGATGAGCTAGAGAGTTGGTGTCATTACCAGTTGGTGGGATTGCCATGAACATTTTAATTCTTCATCGTCCTCAATATGCAACTTCACTTTATCATTTAGCAATAAACCATGATAAACATAACGTCTATTATATGGGGATTGCAGAAAATTTAGCAGATATTCCATCATCCTTGCGACATCAGAAAATCGTTAGAAAAGAGGGTGAAAAGACAGATGAATCAGCTATCAAGTATATAGCCCAGAGCGGCATTCATTTTGATAGAATAATTTCTATTTCAGAATATGAGTTGCTTGAAGCCGCGACTATTAGAGAATATTTTGGAATCTTAGGACAAAAAACAGGTGAAGCAATTAAAGTGCGGAACAAAGTTATGATGAAAACTATTTTACAAACAGCTAATATTAAAGTCCCACCATTTTTAAAACTAGAGCAATTACTAGATAACAAGGCTATGGCTAAGCAATTATTTGCCTGTAAAAAAGTGGTGTTAAAACCCATGGATGGTGCGGGAAGTGCAGATGTATGTATCTTTACAAATATTGATACACTGCTTCAAGCATTAGATAGTCGAAGCACTATGATTTCGAAATTAGATCGGGATATGAAAGAACAAATACCTTATTTTGAGGTGGAAGCTTTCATTGAGGGAGACGTTTATCATCTGGATGGTATTGTGGAGAGTGGGAAACTGAGAGTGTGTCAAGCCAGTAGATATTTAAATACGTGCTTGGCCTATGCCCAAGGTTTTCCGTTAGGTTCTGTACAAATTCCTACGACAAAGGAGCTTACTGACTTCGCTCAAAAAACTATACAAGCCTTGAAAATTCAGGATGGTGGTTTTCATTTAGAATGTATTGGCACAGGTATAGAAAATCTTTATTTTTTAGAGATAGCTAATCGACCAGGTGGAGGAGATATTGGGAAGATTTTTCAAATGAAGACAGGTATTCATCTTCAGTCAGCGAGTGTTAGCGCTATGCTGAATGAACCTATTACAGTGAGTTCAGTAGATAGTCAATCAGCGCATCTTTACTATGGATTTTTTATATTTCCTGGCCATCATTTTGAAGCTGAGTATTGTACGATTCATAATATAGAACCATTCTTGAAAAATCCCTGTTTACATGAATGGAGACAGCTCAGCGCTACAAGTAAACTGACAAAGCATATTTCCTATAGGTCTCATGAACTCCCTTTTACAGGTATCGTTAAAGGTAATTCAACGGAAATTTTGGAATTTATGCAGGAGATCTTTCAGCTAGTAAAGATTGAAGGACTTAGGCATGCTTAATTTGCTGAAATATAAACAAGGGCGAAAAGAACAAGAAATAGATAATTCTGATACTGTTCTCTGCCGTAACAGGCCGAAGGAAATAGATGCTTTTCGTATCGTGTGGGTAGAAGAGCTACTGACTAGCTTTTTTTATTTAGTTCCTATGTCTCTTATTGTTGTTTATCTTTATCAAAAATCATCTATTACTCCAGTGGATTCAGCTATGCTATTATTTTTGATGGCATTTACTGCTCGTTTAGGGAGACTTCTACTGACTCCCGTACTGGACAAAATTCCTGTATATATATTACTTTCATCTATGCAGTTAGTGTGTGCTATAGGTTTTTTTCTGTTGGCAAAAACAGAAATATTTGTACTCCTCGTTGTCTCCGTACTGCTAATTGGATTTTTTTATGGGAACTCTGTACTGGTGATTCGCGCAGTGGTTTCATGCCTAAAAATTGAGCAGGAAAATCAGCGGATAATGAGTTTTGCCCGTCTCAATATTGCCACTAACATTCCTATCCTTGTCGGACCTTTTGCCCTTAACCAAATTTATAATTTCTCTCCTACGGGAGCTTTTTTGACGCTCTCTTTACTGGCTTTGTTGGCTGCTTTTTTCACATGGTCCTTGACCAAGGATATTAATATTCCACAACAAAGCCATTGGTTGGATAATTTTCTTTTCCTCATGAAAATGAAAGTAACACAACGTGCGATGTTGGCTGTGTGTTTAACTTGGTTTTTATATGCTTTTGCCATGACTTTGTTTCCGTTGTTTCTCATTCGTATCATAGGGGATTCACATTATACTTGGACATTTATTTCCCTCAATGGTGTGATGACTATTTGCTCATCTGTGTGGATTCATAATCAGTTAAGGCACTATAAAGTTAGTGGATTCAAAGCTATTTTTCTAAGTTATGGGTTATTTCTTATAGCTATTGCTTATTTGTTGTTAGGAGACCTGAACTTAGTGTTATTTTTTAGTACTGTGATTATAGTGACTATTGCGGAAGTGGTTGCTATACCCAACTGTAGTGCGCTACTCTCAAAAACTGTGCCTGAAGACAAACGAGTGTCTGTATTTGCGCTCTATGCGGTTGGCATTGGCTTAGGGGAAGCCATAGGGAATAGTTTTGCTTTCTATGTTTTTCATAGGGTGGTATAATGATTAAAGTGAGTCAACTAATAAGTATGGGTTCTGTGGAGCTATCACAATTTAGTATTCCTTTAAAGGAAAGTACAAAATGGCAGAACCATCATGATCATGAATGTTTGATTATACTACAAGGCTATGGCGAAGTAATGCTCAGCCCGCAAGTGGGTGAAGTATCTGTAAAATCCGTAAAGGCTGGAGATATTCTTGTAATCGAGCCTTTTATCTCTCACGAAATTACGAATGTATCTTCTACAGAAGAAATGGAGATAATCAACGTGTGGTGGGAAGAAAAACAAATCTTTCTACCACCGCAAAATGAAAGACAAAATCCGTGTCTAGTACTACCTAGCTTTACAACACCTAATGGTTATATGCATTTGGGACACATCGTGGGGCCGGTATTAGGAGCAGATATTTTCTATCGTACGCAAAAAATACTTCATAAACAGGCATATCAAATATGTGGTTCTATTGGGTACCAAACACATGTGAACTATGCTGCCGAGAAATTAAACAAAACATTTAGAGAAACGGCTTTATTTTATTCTCAGAACTTTTCTGATAATTATCGGGTGATGAATATATATCCCGAGGTGTTTTTGACCTTGGAGGAGCATCAATTATTCGAGGAAATAGCACAATCATGGCTGAAAGATTTATATCAGAAAGATATCTTGGTGGAAAAGACTGAGGCAATTCCTTTTTGTGAACAAGCACACGGTTATTTATTTGAGGCAAACGTAAAAGGGATTTGTCCACACTGTGCTCATCCCATGAGTTCTGAGTGTGAATTTTGTGCGGTTTATGTGCCTGATAGTGCTATCCTTTCTCCTGTTTGTGTGAAATGTGAGATATCAGTGAATAAAAGACCCATGAAACGTTTATATATACCGCTTGAAAATTATAGAGGGGTATTAATAAATGCTTTAATGTCAGGAGCTTATATTGGAAAAACAGCCGACTTTGTTGAAAGAATTCTTTCGTTTAGAGAATTGCCAGATGTCCCTATTAGCATTTTGGCTGAGCATGGTATACCTATTCATTTGAATCCGTATACTAATCACAAAATGTATTCTGCTGTTGAACTAATCCCACGATTTTTAACGGCTTTTTCTATTCTGGAAACGAACTACAATTTACTTTCACCATCAAATTTATCGTACCTAACTCCTTGTGTGAAAGGAGGTATCAATATAGAGTCGCCAGAAAAATATGATATTGCATTATTTTTTGGTTCTGACAATAGCTATTTACGCTGCATTATTTTTCCTATTCTGTTGTCAATATCACATGCAAAATATTTCTCGGTTACTGCTTACCACAGCAACGAGTTCTTTTTGTTAGACAATGAGAAATTTTCAACTTCACGTAATCACGTTCTTTTTGCAAAGGATATTTTAGATAGAAATGACGCAGATTGGTTACGATTATATTTATTTCATGTAAGACCGATTTCTGAAAAGAAAAATTTTAACTTACAAGAATATACTTTATGGGCCAAACACGAACAAAAAGAGATCTTCTCAATGCTTCTGAATGTTCAGGAATACTCAGAGAAATATTTTAATGGGTTGACACAGGAAGCTGGCACATGGGAGAGAAAGGATTTTATATTTATGGCAATGTTGAAAAGAATACAGACGGAAACTCAGTATATGTTACGCGCAAAAAATTTTAATTTTAGGGTAACGGGGGTCATAATAAAAGAACTGCAATATAAATTAGAAACGTATATAAAGGAATCTCTGGTCAAAAGAGAGAATCAAAGTTTAATGCGTACCTCCTTAGCCATTAGTCTTATTGGTTTAAGATTATTCTTTACTATACTTTGGCCTATTACACCAATATTATCAAAAAATATTTTGAAGTGTCTTTGCATAACCACGGACCCGATATTAGATCAGGCTCTTGAATGGATTCCATCTAAAAACCATCTACAATTTACTCACCTTAATATCATAGAGGAGATTACAATATGAAACCTACCTACCTGCTTTATATCAATTTTAGACGGCTATTGAGGGAAAGTATTAGTGCTTTCAAAGCTGCTCACAGACTTGGTTATGCCGTTATGGTCATAGGAAAATCATTACCGGAGGTATTGCAACCTTATGTTGATCACTATGAATATTGCGATCCTTCAGATCAAAAAATGCTTGAGACTTGTATAGAAAAGATGATTCGCCAGTTTGTTATTGAGGGGATTGTCTGTGCTACAGAAACAGCTGTAGAAGCTAGTGCAATTATAGGTGAACGTTTAGGTCTTCCTACGTTATCTTTGAGGACAGCTACCGCAGTCAGGGATAAATCGATCTTAAGAGAGAAAACCAAGACTATTGATCAGCATGTTACGTTATTATTAGAAATAGAAAATCCCGAACAACTATTAGCCAAACTGCATGCTTATACGCAAAGTAATGGTTTTCCCTATGTGATTAAACCTGTTAATGCCTCTGGCAGCACAGGGATTTTTGTAGTACATTCACAAAAAGATATAGATCGATTTATGAGTGCTATGGAATCTATAGAGAACACACAATACGATACATACTCTCGTCGAACACAAACTGCTTTTATTGTAGAGCCTTACCTAGATGGACAGGAGTATAGTGTAGAAGGCTTTGTATTCAATGGTGAAGTATTTATCGTTGGGGTCACCTATAAAGAAACATCCGAGCCTTACCGGCTTGAAATAAGACATGTATTCCCAGCTCTTCTGACAAATGAAGATGAGCGAGCGATCCATAGAAAAGTAGAAATTTATTTACATGCACTGGATATAAATAATGCGTCATTTCACCTAGAAGGAAAGTTGCAGCATAAGCAAGGAAAAGTAGACTTTTACTTGATAGAAACAGCCGCTAGACCCGGTGGTGATTATATTACCTCACATTTGGTTCCATTAGCCTTAGGATATGATTTTTATGAAAATTTGGCGCGCGTAAGCCTTAAGCAAAATCCGCAGCCCGTAAGAGAGAGGACTTGTGTTGCCGGCATTCATTATATTTTTGCGGAGAAAGAGGGTATTTTGAGAGGTTATACTGGCTTAGATAAAATTATGGAACACCCCTTAGTACAGCATATTTTTGTTGAAGTGCCCCAAGGTGAGACCATTATTTTGCCCCCAAAAGATTTTAGAAAACAAAGGGTGATCGCCGTGTTGAGTACTGCTTCTTCTCATGCACATTTGCAGCAACACCTTGATTGGGTGCAAGAAACACTTCACCCAGAAATTTCTTTATTATGAGATATATAGATATTGTTGGTGCAGGCAGTATGGGTTCTGCTTTAGCATTGCTGTTGAGAAAACAATGGGGAAAACAGTGTTATATCAGAATGATCGATCCAGAAGAAACAGCTTTGGCAAGCATCCCTTTGGACATAGCGGACGAAAAAATTTTCCGGTTTTCTTTAGACAAACCGATACGGACTGAATTCGTAGTATGTGCTGCTTCATGGTCAGTTACGAAAGAAATAGCTTCTTATTTAGTAGCAATGGATTATGACAAAGTTCTATTTAGCTTATCTAGACCCATAGAGAATGATTTGGAATTATTAACTGGTGTACTGAGTAATAGCAAAATGAAACTAGTTGCCCCTCTCGGTATTGAACCGGGGCTAACAGAGATTTTACTTGAAAAGGCACTTTCATACTTTGATGAAGTATTTTCTGCTAAATTATACTGTGGGGGCATTATTCTACCGACCCCAGATAATCCACTGAGGTACAAACGTCTTTTTGGTAGGGAATATTTACCATTTACTTTAAAACCAGCCTATAAAATAGTGTCTGGTATTTTGTGTCAGGTCAGTCGTTTCTCTGATGTTCAGCCCTATGTATGGCAAGGAATAGGTTGTTTAGAGAGTTGGCATGATGGCATGCAGAAGAGACTGGGCTTGCATACTAAACTCCAACAGGCAGATGTAGAGCAACGCACACTGCGATGGAGTGGATATGCTAATGTTGTTTTGTTATTAAATCAGTTAGGCCTAATGGATGAAAAAAATAAAGATCCAAAAACTAAAATGACGGTCAAAGAAAATACGGAAAGGGCTATGGCAACCTTACTCAGCAAAACAGAGCAAGAAATCAGTAAAACATTGCTCTCTATTGAAGTACGGGGTAAAATAAAGGGAAATTTAAAAACATTACACTTATCTGCAGAATTTTCTGATCTATCTAAAATATTATCTTCTATGGCTGTTGCGACCTGTTTACCAGTGATTTATTTTATGACCATGATGGATAAGCTCCAGATAGCATCGGGCTTTTATTATCCAGAAGAATTAATTTGTGGTGAACATATGGACTATCTCTTAACATTTCTTAACTTAGCTGGGGGGGCTATAAAAGAGAAATTTGTGCCTTGAGACGTAGCGAGTTGTATGACCTTAAATTCGCTATAAGGGGTTCTAACCTTAAACCGTCGAAATTTCCGGACATTTACTGACCACATTGCTTAAAATATGGCTATTTTATTGGCTCGAGCCGCTCTAGAATTCTTCTTATTTACGCCCCTAAACTTTGTTGTGGTTTCTTTTCTGCCTCAACACTTCTTGCCACGGTAGGCCCAGAAAAAAACGTTGGTGTACTAGCAGCTACTCTTGAGCGCACCCAATCCCAATCAGGAGCAGTTACCCTTCCAGAAAGACCTAAGGAACCTCTCGCTATAAGATTTCTCAATGTATCAGCTTCTTCCGTACGATTTGCACGATTCACATTACCTCTATTTTCTTGCATTTGCATTTTTTCCCCCTATCACATTAAAACTAATTCCATAATAAATGGATTCTAACCGTAAGTCACAGAAGTTTATGGACTTTTTTTGAATATAGCTATATTGCTCCGATATTCCAATATCAATTTACTTATTATAGACATCAATGTCTACGCTAGATGCATCACTAGAAAAAATAAAATGCCCATGAAAATTGATATGTTGCCCTGCTACGGGAGAGACCTTTCTCAAAATGGCCAATGCCCTATGGTCGCCTTCAGCTTCATATTTTAATTTTAGCCTAGCCAATAATCCAGAATTATTATTAGCGGATAATTCTGGATAACGCGCCTATCTGAAAGAACATAAATACTCTCAAATTAGTGAGTGTAAATGTTGTCCCGAGTTTGACAGAGCTTATACAGATTATAAACAGCGGAAGAAAAATGGAACTGTGAATATCCCAACAGGATTTACTACCCCTCTTGATTTATTTGAATCAGTTATAACGGAACTTATAATAATAAAATATCAAAATAATGACGCAATACATATAGTCTCAATAGGATCCCGAAAATTGTTGAGGGACCTAATTATTATTGCAAAATTTATTAAAAAAATAAAACAAAATGCATCTGTTAAAGAAGAACCTGAGATAATCTTGCATGCTATCGATCTCATGTATGAAAATGCTATCTGGATGAGTGGAAATGGTGATTGTATTCCTCAATTTAGAGAATTGGTGAATGACCTAAATTTAAAAGTGGCACTACAAACCTATTGTTCAATAGATGAATATAATCTGCATAAAAGTGATGCGATTTATCCCGAAATATTTTTATCTATTGATTTTCCACTACCGTATGACGTAAATTTTCCGGTTTCGTCTGTGACTATAGATGGTACACCACTACCTTTTAAATATACTGAAGAGGGGCTTCTTGATTATGCTAAAAATAAATCAATAAATAATTCATTGCATATAACCTTGACAGATCCAAAAAAATAATGGATTATATATTCTTGTAGAAGAAAAGAATAATTTGTGGGGAGATCTATGGAAGTATACTATAGAGTCTGAGATAAAAATACAAAATTTTACAGCTCCTCTTATTCAGGCTATTCTTGAAAAAAGAGAAAAAGAATTTATGGAATCCAAAGAATATATCGCTGCAGTAAATGAAGTTAATCGATTTAAATTGGCTCCTCTTAGCTATCTCTGTAAAGATTACATTGAAGATTTTGATGACCATGAAGAAAAGCTACAAAAAATTAACGAGTAACTACAACTTTGTACAGTGAAGGAGATTAATGCCCCTGTTTGAAAGGTTTTACTGCGCTACATTGGGCAGCGATGCATAGAAATAATGCGCTCATAAAAAAATTAATGGCTTTAGGCGCAGACCAAAACCTAATAAATTGTTACAAGAAAAAACCTATTTATTATATTCATAAATTGGATATTGAAGATTTTAAAGATACGGTTCCCAATGAATTTTATCAGCTCTATAGTCCTTATGTTTTCCAAGGACAAGACAGAATACCTGAATTCAGTGAAATCTACACGGATGAGAATGAGATTTCCCTCGCGCTTGATTTTAGAAATCAAAATGAAGTTGAATTATCTCTCTTTGGATCTGAACATGCTCAAATTATTCCACAACCGGCTAATGATATCGAACAGATAAAGTTAGAAAGAATGATTGATCAAAAAAAATCTATTAAGGACAATAGTAGCTCTGACGAGTATCCCGAAAAGGCTATACATCAGGTAGGATATTTTGGGCAGGTTTCAATTAATACCAACGGTTCACCAGAAAGTAAACCAAAGCAAGAGGATCCAACATCACCTACCTTAAGTAGCTTCAGATCCTAGCTTTGGTGCGAAATATGAACTTATCGAGCAATAAATGTCCGGAAATTTCGACGGTTTAAGGTTAGAACCCCTCTAAGCGATATAGGCTAAGAGACCTTGGTCGAATCCTTGCCATTAATTTAATCTTGATGTAACACAAATCTAGGATATCCTACGATTTTAATGCGGGGAATGGGTAATCATTTTTATGAACTCAATGTTGGTTTTGCCAAAACAAAGCTAGCCGCATTTTGATCGAAACGCTTACCTTCATCAATATACCCTAAGACGGTACCTTCATGTCGCCATCGTCCTTGACGCATGATGGTGCCAAAAGGGGCACCTTTTCTGCTGGCTTCGGTGGCAAAGCCACGGCGCATACTGTGGCTGCTATAGGTATCGGCATTAGGTAAGTGACAGGCAGCGGCAATAGATTTTATGGTGAGATTGACTTGGCGCGCCGTGATAGCAGTAGAGCGGATGGTATTATTGTTTACGCCACAAAATATGTACCCTGTGTTTTTCTGCGTGTGCTCATGCCAGGAAAGTAAGGCAGTGGTAGGACAAAGATCACTATTACCATAGGGGATCGCACAGATTTGTCCCTCACCGTTTTGATCCGTTTTAGAGCGGGCAATTAAAATCTCAACACCTTCAGGCACAAAGTGTATATGCTCCCAGCGAAGACCCACCAATTCGCTGCGCCTAAAGGCACCAAAAAATCCTATCTGTAATAAAGCTGCATTGCGGCTAGCTATTAAACTGGACGAGGCTTTGAGATGCTGCGTCATTGTAGTTAAAACTTCTAAGGTAAGCGGTGGCGCCTTGTCTTTAGGCTTGCCATGGATATTTTTGATACCAGATAAGGTCTTGCGTATGGATGGATGTGCAGTGGGATCGGCAAAACCTTGGTAAAGGTGCCAATTTCTTATCGCCGTTAGGCGCCGCTCTAGGGTACGTGGATTTAAGGTAGTGGCGTAGTGCTGTAAATAGTGCAAGATGTCATCTAAGCGCGCGGGTAGGGTGCTGCCTGCTTGCATAAAGTGACGCACATCGCTTTGATAAGCATGACGGGTATTGTCGCTGGTGGCAGCGGCTATATAGTCGAAGGGACGCGTGTGTACCGGCATGGTAGTGGACTCAATGGGAGCCACCTCATTACCTAAAACCAGATTTTCTAGCTCCAAACCCATGCCGTGCTCCTTAAAACTAACATCAGTGCTGATGAGGTCATTTCGTACCCCATTACCAGAGTGTAACACAGTTATTTTTTGACGACTACCGATAATGTTTCTTATCGGCGGT
>VFJT01000123.1 GCA_009885935.1 Gammaproteobacteria bacterium | reverse complement strand
GGCTTCTTTAGGCAGGACTCTATTGGTGGCGGAGTCTGGCAGGGTGATATTCAATTCTAAGACAGAGTGTTCGCCACGGCGCTCTACATCCACTTTAACTTGTTCTTGAATTTTATCGCTAGGAATACCTAAATATTTGGCAATAATGTTCAAGATCTCCGTTTGCATGGCGGTGATTAGATCCGGTTGGGATTGGCGTGTGCGCTCATGAGAGATAACGATTTGCAAACGTTCTTTGGCGGTAGCTGCTGTATTACGTTTTTTAGTACGAAATAAGTCTATCCAACTCATACAGCAGCCCCTTCTTTGTCTTTGGATTTGAACATGCGCTCTAGAAATGACCGTTTTTTTGTATTTACAAAACGCAGGGGAACCTTATTGCCTAAGAAGCGATCAACGGCGTCTAAATACGCTTGGCCAGCATCGCTTTCTTGATCGAAAGTAACGGGGATACCTGAGTTAGAAGCGCGTAATACGGCGATTGACTCTGGAATGACGCCCAATAAAGGAATAGCCAATAATTCTTCTATGTCGCTCAAGGCCAACATATCGCCACGTTCAACGCGGCTAGGGGAGTAACGTGTTACCAATAAATGTTCGCGTATGGGTTCTAGTTTTTCTTCGGCGCGCTTGGATTTACTGGCCAAGATGCCTAAGATGCGATCGGAATCGCGCACGGAAGATACTTCAGGGTTAGTTACAACGATTGCTCGGTCTGCAAAGTAAAGCGCCATTAAAGCACCTTTTTCTATACCAGCAGGGGAGTCGCAGATGATGTAATCGAAATTAGCGGCTTTCAATTCTTCTATAACCCGTTCCACGCCATCGATGTCTAAGGCATCTTTATCGCGGGTTTGCGAAGCGGGCAGTATATACAATTCTTCCAGACGTTTATCTTTAATTAACGCTTGGTTTAAATTAGCTTCTTTCTTGACTACATTGACCAAGTCGTAAACAACTCGGCGTTCACAACCCATAATCAAATCTAAATTGCGCAAACCCACATCAAAATCTACCACAACCGTGCGGTAACCTTTCAATGCTAAACCCGTTCCTAGTGCAGCACTACTCGTGGTTTTTCCTACGCCTCCTTTCCCGGAGGTGACAACAATTACTTCAGCCAAGGTTTATCCATCCTAAAAAAATACAGATTATGTGATGATACACTATTTTGAGTTAGAAAAGAAGGCTAGTTGGCTAGCCACCTTTAGGTTTGTCCATTGAAAGTGATGAGGCAGATTGCGCAAATACTTCTTTAAGATTAGCGGATGGTTTTATACCCTCTGCCGGGGGAGGTGTTTGAAATAGCGCCGGGCTAAAGCGGGTATACGAAAAGATATATTTAGCAGCTTGAGGCGTCAATTGAGCGGCTTCAGCCTGGTGCGTAGTCATTAATGTGTCAATTTTTTCGCCCGTTTTTTGAATCATTTCGTCCAAAAGACGAATTCGTGTTATAAACTGTTTAATTGCTGCTTGATATTCCTTAATGCGCTGATCGAATGGTACAAGATCTTCTTTTCTAGCAGTGAAATATTCATTTCGATTAGCTTCAGTAATCTTTCCTTCTGCATGACATTGTTCTACTTTCTTAAGAAAGGGTTTAGCCTCTTCAACAGTAATCCTTCGCTCAGTATAGGCCTTTTTAAGACAATCTATAATAACCTTTATACCTTGTTCTCGTCCTGTTTTTTCTGCCTCATAATCTTCCAGTTTGGAAGTTTCGGTAAGCATCTGTTTAGAAAAGATATACATTTTTTCAGCAGACATTAGAATATTTCCTTAACATTTTGCTCAATCGTTTGATAGAAAACACTAAATTAAGATTTAACAAGAGAAAACCACTGCATAGATAAACCTATTCTACGCAGTGGCAAAGCTATTATAGCACTGGCAATAGAAATTTGCCAAAAGCATTAATGATTCACAGTTATCGCCAGTCCCATCTCGCCTAAGCTGGAAGAGAGAAAATCTGTATGGCTAGTCTTCCCTGGGGACTGTCTTTTACTAAATAATGCGCTGTTTGGTATTAGTGTAGAAACAGGAGGAAGTGTATTACTTCTGTCTACTGCGTTCTTACTCAGCCCTTTGCTTTCTTCATCAAGCTCACTGACTACACCTTTCAGCTCTGCAATCCTTTCTTGTAATGCAATCCTTTCTTTTTCTTTCTCATTAATATTTGTATCACACTGCGTTTCTTCTTTCATAAGAATAACTAGCGCTGTACCCTTTGATTCTAATCTTTTTTCCCTGGGTTCTATAGTCTCACGCTCTGAACAGAGCTTAACAAGATCTTCAAGACGGTTTTTTCTGGGTTCACTCATTGGGTAGTCATTTTTACCTTTACCGGCGGGAATTAAAAAATTACTGTTGACGGCAAATTCCAATTCCATGGTTAATCTGGAAATTTCTTCTGATGATCCATTTGAGGCGGTTAACGCATTTTTTATTCTAGCAAGTTCTTTTGCCAGTATTTTATCATTGCCGCTATTCCCTATGGAACGAAAGAATCCAGTATCTAGATGCCTATGCTTTTTAACTAGGTTATCAATTGTCTCAATCAAGATCTCTCTGGTTTTTTTATGATTATTTAGTTGCTCAATCAAAATAGACTCTTTAAGATTTTCCGTAGCCAAGCCGGGAATTATCTTATCTAACGTCAACTTTTCTTTTTTTAATGAGCCTATCTCTTTTTTACATTGATCAAGTTCTTTGGTTAATTTTTCTATATCAGCAGCTTTTTCAGCGGCAATTTTTTCAGAAACCTTTTTCTCAGAAATTACTTTTTTAGTTTCTTCCTCAATATCAACCTTACTGTTTAGTAACAAAGAAACATTTTGTTGTTGTTGAACTATCTCAATTATCTTAGCACTCAGCTCTTTTGCTTTAGAAATATCATTAAATTTTTGATCAATTGAGCTATAATTTTCCTCTAATGCTTCTCGTTTTTTAGTAATTTCCTGCACTTCTAAGTTAATTTTCCGGATTTTTTCATTTATTTCATCTAACCTTTTTTCCATTTTAGTCGAGCTAAGAGCCTGGTTATTTTTAAGATTTTTCAGCTCATTAACCAACTTTGTTATAGCTTCAATATGGTTATTAAGCTTGGACTCTAATTCCTCTGCAAGAGTAACATTTTCTTCAGCAACCTGAGTGGCTTTCATCAATTCAGCCACTTCTTTCTGAAAAGCAACATGTTGCCCAGCAGAATGTTCTACAGATTTCTTTTTGCCTTTGATGTTACCTATTAGTATATCTAACTTTTTCGCAACGGAAATATGACTAAATTTTTGAGTGGTAGGGCTAATAGCCTTCTCTAAGCTTTCAAGTTGTTTGAAAGTATTAGCTGCTTTTGACTGTAAATTATCCATTCCACGTTCTATTTCATCTAGCTTACTTTGTATTTCAGCAGAGCTAAACTTTTTATTTGTTTTGAGATCTTCCATTTTTTGAGCAAAAATACGCATTTCACGAATATAAGCAGCTATACCTGTTAAATCACCACCTAACTGCTCAACAGTTTTTAAACAAGTATTTATCGCGATAATCGCCTTATCTTCCTGGGTTTTTTTATCCATTACGATTTTAACGATTTCTACACCCTCTATTATTTTAGGATTGTAAGCATATACTGCTTTCAGATCAGAGTCATTTAATGGTTCTAACCGATTCCGCATAATGTTTTGCCATAAATTTGAAAGATTATTCTTGTCCAAGAAGAATGATTTTAAATTTTCATGCGCTTTCTTTAGATCTGATTTTATACTTATATGAGAATCACTGGCAAAATGACTTGGGTTTGTATAGTCATCTGGCAAAATGAAGTTGCTAAGAAAATCATTATCCAATAATGTACCTAGATCTATTTGGTTTGAATCGAAGGAAAAAGATGGTTCTTTATTAGAGTCATACTGGACTCCAAAATAAGTTAATTTTCTTATAAGATCATCATCAACGCCGACATATTTTTTAACTTTATTTAAATAACCAACAAAATTTTTGATAATGTCGTTTTGAGATGATATCGCTTGACTGAGAATGCATTGCTTTGTTTCAGTAAGTTTCATTTTATCATTCATTAGGACAATAGCGATATCAGTATCATCTGCTTGTATGGCTTGATCAAGTGGATTATGACCAAGTTGATTTACTTGATACTGCGAAACTGATTTGTTCTGACTATGATAAATCACCAAATTTAAATTTCTAGATTCTACAGCGATGTCTAGAGAAATTTCTTCTTTTATATTTTTTTGAAGACGATTCAAAGCTCTTAAATAATTTGCAGCTTCTGATTTCTCGCTATTAGCGGCTTCATGAATTGCTTCAAAATGCTGTATAACTAAAAATAGAGGAGTTACTTCGAGAGATATATTATCTTCCGCAGCTACTGTTGTATTAACGAAATCAAAATTAGCGCCATGTTGTACCAGTACCTTAACCATCGCTAAGTCATTCTGCTCAACAGCAAGTTCTAACAATGTTTTACCATTAGAATCTCTCGACTCTATATTAAAACCATTATGGCCTTTTAACAGAGCAGAAAGACCATCAGCATTCCTAAGTTTGCTTTGTATATAAGCGTGTAGAGGATATTCAATTGCATATTTAGAATGTGCTGATACGAATCCGGTTTGAGAAGTTACTTCTGGGCTTTCTTGTATATCAGCAAAGGTAATACTTCTTGTTCTCTTTGATTTTTTGTGGGTTTTTTGATTCACTGCAGAATCTGACTGAGAATGGTTAGCTTTGCCTTTTTTATTTACATTTGGTGGTGTAGAACTCATTTTAAACCCCTTCATTTATATTTTTGAAAATCCTTCCCAAAGAGCTTCCCTATATTCGCGATTATACCAAACAATCATTAAGGAAACATTAACAAAACTGGCTTTCGATAAATTAATGTGATATTTTATAACCGATTGAATTAACAGGGGATTTATTGTTTTTCAATCAGCTAGGGTTCAATAATTAGCCTCAATACAGCTATTTTTTACATTTTCTGCGCAAAAAGAAGCCTAACGCTCTATAAAAAAATAAATAATTATGAATGAATTCCCCATAATTCCGCTTGCTGACGCGCGCGGCTCGGATTAGAGGTTGAATGAATTCCCCGAGCCGCGACCGTCAGGGAGCGGGGTTTCAAACAGCCACTTTTTTACCCGCTCCCTAACGGTCACGGCTCGGATAATCCGTTTACCCTGAAATATTTGTGTTATAGGCTAAAAATTAATATTTCCTTAAGCTTTAGGGTGTACTCTTACTAAGAAACGTGCTTAAGTCTTTGATAAAAAGCATAAAGATTAAATTAATAGGAGATTAGATCATGAGTGTAACAATTGATGTGAATACAGCGTTTAAGGCTGAATCTAAACGAAGAAAGGGTTGTAAACTGCAATATGTGGGTAGTAGTAAAGATAAAGGTAATGGTGTCATTACAACACTCTTGATCCCTTCTTTAAATGAAGATAGAAAGCGTGAGGATGAGGATGATGCATTTGATAGACAAATCCATGATTGCCACAATATTCGCGTTGATGGTGTAGCTTTGGCCGAAGATGATGCTTCGGCCGCCAAAAAATTCCGTGCTGCTTTTAACGGGAAACGCACTCAGCCAGGTTTAGTCGATTTTCTAGTGCAAAGCGGGCGTCCTGGTGTTTTGCATAGTCCACTGGCGTCTATGATAAATACTGTTTTCTTGGGGAAATATATCGCTTTGCCTTTAGAACCCGCAACAAGGCAAATTGAATATCAGATCCAAAAAGATGGTAGTGTGATTGTAATCAATACATTTTCTGGGGCATATATTGAAAATAGCAAAATATTTGATTATCCAGAGGATGAAAACGGGCAAAAACCCCAAATCAGTCGAGTCAATACATGTATTGTACACAAAATAGAAATGAAAAACGCTAAGCCACAAGTTTCGATTATAGAAAGGCAAGTGAGCGTTGAAAGTGAAAATGCCAAGGAAGCGAATATTATGGGAAGTTTGCTGGCTAAAAAAATGGAGATAGATCTCATCAAACCAAAAGCTGAAAGTACAAGGAAAATAGCAGCGCAGGGTGCGCAATCACAGTCTGATAAAGAAACGACAGATTCACCGAAAAAAACAGCAAACAATCCAATCAGCAATTTTCTTTTTAAAGTTCTTAGGAATGTTAAAGAGCTTGTGTTAATGATGTTGCCTAAACAGCACATTAAAAAATCTGCAGGGGAAAGCCAAGGAAACTCCAATACTGGGCCAGGACTTTTTAAGCCTACTGATGGTGGTTGGAATATAAGCAAAGCTAAAGCGCAAGCAGCTAAGATAACAGCAGAATCTGTGATGCCAACGAGTAAGGCTTATGAGGGTGCTGGATTTTTGGGCGCACATCGGGTTGTAGGCCCGGTGGACGTACAAAGAGTCGATGCGATTAAACATTCAATTCCAGGGCATTAACATAAACAAGGGCGGTAGCTTCCCGCCCTTACAAGCGAGCGCGCTACATTAGACCTTAATTTCCGCCAGTAACTGTTGTGCCGTATTCGTTAGTGCCTTGCGTTTAAATAACAATTGCCACTGCGAAGCGCCTAGTTGTTGCCACAAAACCGCGGAACGCACGGCGGCCATGAGTAGGGCGCGTGCTTTCTCTAGGGTTTCTGGACGCTTCATGATTTCAGGACGGCCAATAATTTGAATGCGAAAAGGTAAGACACCTAGAGTATCTACATAGGCTTGGGCGATGCTGGCGATAACATTACTGTGGGTACTCGAAAAATACTGTGCTTGGCTAGAGGCGAAATGAATTTTGCCGCTTAATTTTTCAGTTAAGGCTTTATTTTTAAGCAGTTTGCGTGCCAAATGCAACGCGCTGATGGTATAGCGGCTGATCTCCCTATACTCCAAGGATTTAGGCGCAGTAAAAATGCGGCTTAAGACCGATAATCCTTTTTGTAAACCCACAAGATCACCATAAACTTCCATGATATGGGCGGGTTGTTGATTATAAACACTGCTCATACAAACGGCAAAGGCGGGCTCGTCACATTTATTTTCCATCACCACTTCATAGAGCACCGTCGCTGCTTGGACGATACCCGCCAAGGCTAGCACGCGTTCTTGTTCACGATTGAGTGTCATCATAATATTGTTCCCCCGCCCAAGCATAGCGCGTCTTGATAAAAAACAATAGCCTGACCAGGAGTAACAGCCCATTGCGGGGCATCAAAGCGAACCAACAGAGTATCATCCGCGGTTGGAGTGACGGTGCAAGCCGCATCTTTTTGTCTATAACGCGTTTTGGCCGTACACTGCAATGGATATTGCGGCGCTACGCCGCTGCACCAAGATAAATCAGAACACGTTAAGGTGTCTTTATACAATAGCGGGTGATCGTGTGTTTGCGCCACAATCAACACATTGCGCGCCAATTCTTTTGCTATAACGTACCAAGGCGCTTCCAGCGCTTCCTTTTTGCCCCCTATATTTAGACCTTTGCGTTGGCCTATGGTGTAATACATTAAACCATCGTGTTTGCCTACGGTTTTACCCTCGATGCTTTCTATGTCGCCGGGTTGTGCGGGTAGATAACGAGCCAAAAAATCTTTAAATTTCCGCTCGCCTATAAAACAAATGCCGGTACTGTCTTTTTTATCGTGTGTTTTTAAACCCATTTTTTTGGCCAGGGCGCGTACCTCTGGCTTGCTTAAGTGGCCTATGGGGAATAAAGATTGGCTGAGTGCGTTTTGACCTAAGGTGTAAATAAAGTAGCTTTGGTCTTTATTGTTATCTACGCCTCTTAACAATTGGTAGTGATCACTATTTTTTGTTTTTGTAATGCGCGCGTAATGTCCAGTCGCCAAATAATGAGCGCCGCGCGTTTTTAGGCAATAATCTAAAAACAGCTTGAACTTAATTTCTTTGTTGCATAAAATATCGGGATTAGGGGTGCGCCCTAGATGGTATTCGCGTAGAAAAATATCAAAGACCCGATCCCAATACTCAGCGGCAAAATTAACCGTGTGTAGGGGAATGTTTAAGGTGTCACAGACGGCTTTTGCATCGGCTACATCGACGCTGGCAGAGCAGTATTCATCGTTATCGTCTTCTTCCCAGTTTTTCATAAAGACGGCTTCTACCGCATAGCCCTGTTCTTTGAGCAAATAAGCGGATACGGAGGAATCTACACCTCCAGACAAGCCTATAATCACGGGAATCTGACTCATATTTAACCTGATTCATTCTATATTAGGTTTATAATGCCATAGTTTTGTGCAATTTTCCAGTAGCTGTAGATTTTAGTTAAAATGGGGGAGTGATGGGAATTTTGATAATAAAGCATTTTTTTGCTGATAAATTATGTAATATAACAGCGTATTACGGAATGCGTTATCTTTTTAAACTGCATCTTTTCTGCAGGGTCGGCTCATTCGTAGGGGCAGGCCCCCGTGCCTGCCCATCTTAGGTTATCCTCTGACTGTGTTCTAGCAGGGTTACGCTACTTTGGTGCATTCCTCAAAGCCATAATTGCCTTTTCCTTTGTAGGATTTCTCATAATAGAATTTATGAATACTGACACTATTTTTTCCGGACTTGTCTTGGTCTAAAATAACAGAAGCGATGCCTACACCACGATCGTCAGGATTCTTTTTCTCGCCCGTGCTTTCAAAATACAAGGCTAAATCATTGCCTCTAGCTGCGGCAATGCCCGTATACTCATAGGGTATGCCAACCACATGAAATGCAATATCATAACTTGCATAACCCGCAGATTGAATGCTTGCCGAACGGTTTAGTTTTAAAACCAGGGTAGCATTGAAAGCCCCATCACTGTGATCAGTCAAATGACATTGGTATTTGCCGCTAAAATCAGCCGCCAGAGCACTACTTGCAATTCCTAAAGTTAATACAGTAGTCAAAATCAATTTCCGCATAACGCTGTCTCCTCAAAAAATTATTGTTCCACAAGACTTCACTTGAAACCAAGCTATACGCATTATACATGGAGCCGCATGGGCTATGCCACGAAAAACTTTAAAATAGTAGAGAAGTATTTGTTGCAAAATTAAATATAACGTTATATTATGGGGTACGGTCTACATTATCTTTTGGCTTTACCAAAAAAAGGAGTTAACAATGGGCAGAATAGGGATCTCATATCAAGACGTAGCAGCCGCTATACCCAAAATACAAGCACAAAGCAAAAGCCCCACAGTGGATAACATCCGTGTAGTCCTAGGCACAGGTAGCAAGAGCACAATCGCTCGGTTGTTGCGTGAATGGAAGCAACAACAGGGTTTAGCCAACGGCGATGATGGCAGTTTGCCTAGCGAACTTCTCATCATGGTAAAAGAGTTGTGGCTAAGGCTACAAACCAAGGCCGACAATGCTATTGATAGTCACCAGCAAGAATGCGATGAAACTCTCCATGAAATGCGACAACAGCTAAACCTATACAAGGCCAAAGATACAGAATGGCAGAGTAGACTACAGTCATTAGAAGAAAAATTGCATCAGCAAAACGTAGAAAATAAGCATCTCAATGCAGCACTCATAATCGAACAACAAGAAAAGATTAAAATTACCGAGCGTGCAGAGTCCTTTCAATCCCACCAGCTAGGAGGGCAATCTGAAAATGAACGTTTACATCAATTATTAAAAAACGCACAAGCTAATCTAGAGCATTATCAAACTGAAACTCAGCAATTACGCTCAGAACAAGAGATTATTATAGAAAAGCAACGTCAGGAACTTAAAGCGCAAGGCCAGGCCTTAGAAGTCAAAATTCGTGAATTGATCGAATATCGGTTCAGGCTAGAAATGGTTGGGAGTAAGATTGCCTCTCTGGAAAAGGCTTTGTCTACAGCAGAGGATAAGAACGCTGCTTTATGTGAGGATTATCTGCTTGTGTCAGAAGAGAGGGCGAATTTAGCGGGGCAGATTAAGCAGTTGCAGGTAGGATTTGAAGCAACCGTTTAGTCTTCTAAGCAAACATTACGATTCCATTTATTGACTAGATATGCAAATGGATTTTGACAAAATATACCATTAATTTCAATGGCTTACAAAAGGCACGCTTCAAAAAAGTCTTTATTAGACTTAATTAGTCATTGACAATCTAATTAGATAACTGTAAACTAATTAAGTCTAATCTAAGAGGATGACGTATGAGGAGTGATATTTGGCACTATCCAAGACTTGAATTGGCAAAACAAGTATTAGGAATGTTTGAAAGCGGTTTATCTAGCGCTCTTGTGTTTTTTGCCCCTAGACGCATGGGTAAAACAGAGTTTTTGCTTAAAGATATGCGACCATTAGCAAATAAGCAGGGCTGGCATGTACTCTATTTTAGCTTTCTGGATGTGGGTTCTAATGCAAAAGAAGCCTTTACTTTGGCACTAATAGAATTTGCCATTGAAATGGGAGTGATTAAGCAGGAAAAGTTCCATAAGCGTATTAAAAAAATTGGGGGGGGCATTGCTGGGATCCGTGCAGGACTTGAATTTCGTGATCCGCAAGAGACAAAAATCACATTAAAAGAGATCATTGCAGATTTAGCTAAGCAGAATCATAAAATTTTGCTCCTTCTAGATGAGGTTCAGATTCTATCCATGGACTGGAAAAACAAAGATTTTGTTGCGGCGTTACGAACGGCACTGGATGTTCACAAAGATGCCATTAAAGTTATTTTTACGGGCTCTTCACAAGAAGGCTTACGCTGCATGTTTTCTAAATCGGATGCACCGTTTTTCCATTTTGGGCAAAACCTTCCATTTCCAGAGTTGCAACAGGATTTTATTGAGCATCTTGTTAAAATATTTAATAAGGCAACTCATCGCGAACTTGACGCGGAAAAGCTCTGGCAGGTATTTCTTGAAATGAGTAGAGTCCCACAATTAATACGTTCTCTGGTTGAGCGACTTGTACTCTATCCTGATTTAACGCTTCAACAAGCAAAGAAGCAGCTGTTACAAGATCTTGCTGCAGATCGTGAGTATGTTATGATTTGGGAGAATAGTTCTATACTGGAGCGATTACTATTGAAAGCCATTGTTATGGGAGAGGCGGAGTTGTTTAGTATAGATAAGCGTACAGCACTGGCTCAACAAATGGGCATAGATATATTACCTGTATCGACTTTGCAATCGACGTTGCGTTCACTTCAACGAAAAAAAATTATTGGAAGTTTACCCGAACGGGGAATATATTATATTGATGATCCAAATTTTAAAAGTTGGATTGAACAGAGTGTTGTCGAAGCGTAATTACCCAAATCATTCCAGTTAACTGTGTTTGACCAATCCTATAATATAAGTATATAATGTTTTATATTTAGGGACAATTATGACTAGAGCAAAAACGTATACATTACCCGTTGGCACAGAGGATGAAAAACGTCTGCAAGCACTCAATCATATTTGTAATCCCTATACCTTAGATTTCCTCGATCGAAGCGTATTGGATCTTAGCCATAAAGTTGTCCTGGATGTAGGCTGTGGTATCGGTATGATGACAGCCGAATTGGCTAAACGCGCTGGGCCGCGCGGCAAAGTAATTGCAGTGGATATTAGTGAGGAGCAGCTTGCTATTGCCAGAAATTATGCGGATAAACAACAATTAAATAATATTGAATTTATTTGTCTGGATGTTAATTCGCTAGCGCAGATAGATGTACGTGCAGCTTTTGTGTATAGCCGATTTTTATTAGAGCATATCAAAGAACCCTACCACGCTCTGCAAGAAATGAATAAGTTACTTAAGCAGGGTGGCCATCTATTTTGTGAAAATGCCATTAGCTATGAAGCCATGTTTTGTATGCCCGAGTCTATAGCTTATAGCGATTGGCAAAAGGTTATTATGTTGCAACCCAAGTTACATGACACAGAATTTTTTATTGGTAAAAACCTGTATAATCATTATCTCGCCATGGGCTTTAATGCTATAGGCTATCAGTTGCAACAGCCATTCATTAGCAACGTAGAGGATAGAATACAGTTTCATTTAGTAACACAGTCTAAGACCATGCAAGAGTTATTAATCGAAAAAGGCTATTATACTAGAGAGAAACTGCTGGATATAACCGCGAAGGCTGTAGAGTTAATGAAAGAAGATGTATTGGTTACTTTCCCGCAATATATTCAAATAATAGGTGAGAAGGCTTAGCCCATAATTTGAACAAAACTTCAGGGGCTAGATAAGTCTGTATTACCCTGTACAAGACACTCAATGACTGCTACATTAAGAGCTCTTTTTCATCTATGGGGTTAAACAATGAAAGCCGCAGAACAATTTATCCGAGCCTTGGAAAACGAAGGGGTAGAGTACATTTTCGGCATTCCCGGAGAAGAAAATTTAGACCTATTAGAAGCGATACGCCATTCTAAAATTAAGCTCATCATCACTAGACACGAACAAGCGGCGGGTTTTATGGCGGCAACCTATGGTCGTTTGACAGGTAAAACCGGAGTTTGCTTGTCTACCTTAGGCCCTGGAGCAACCAATTTTGTGACGGCGGCAGCGTATGCCAATTTAGGGGGCATGCCTATGCTGATGATCACCGGCCAAAAGCCCATCTTAAAAAGTAAACAGGCGCGCTTTCAAATCATTAATACGGTTGAAATGATGCGACCCTTAACCAAGTTTACCTGCCAAATCTTAAATGGCAATTTAATTCCCTCCCTAGTGCGCGAGGCTTTTCGCATTAGCCAAGCCGAACGGCCCGGAGCCGTGCATCTGGAGCTGCCCGAAGACATTGCCGAAGAAAATTGCACTGCGCCCTTGTATGAAGTGACGGAGCCTGCTTTACCGCAAGCTGATCCTATCGCCATTGAACAGGCTATCAATTTAATTCAGGCAGCAAAACATCCCTTAATTTTAATTGGCGCAGGCGGGAATAGACGCGCTATTTCGTCTGCATTACGTTATTTTGTAGACAAGACCGATATTCCCTTTTTTAATACGCAAATGGGTAAGGGTGTGTTGGATGAACACGATAAACGCTTTTTAGGCACGGCCGCTTTGTCGGATCACGATTACATTCATTGCGCTATTAATCGCGCTGATTTAATCGTTAATATAGGCCATGATACCATTGAAAAGCCGCCGTTCTTTATGCATCTTCATGAGAAGCGTAAAGTCATTCACATTAATTTTTCCCCGGCCAATATCGATGAAGTGTATTTTCCACAGTTAGAAGTCATAGGCGATATCAGTCATGCGGTGTATCGTATGACTGAAATGATAGAAAAACAAGCGCATTGGGATTTTTCATATTTTGAAACCATCAAAAAAGAAGTGGATGCCCATATTAATGAAAAAGCCGATGCACCTAATTTTCCCATTTTGCCGCAGCGCTTGGTGCGCGATGTACGCAAAGTTTTACCTAAAGACGGTATAGCCGCTTTAGACAATGGCATGTATAAGATCTGGTTTGCACGTAATTTCCCGGCGTTTAACACTAAAACCTTGTTGCTGGATAATGCCTTGGCCAGCATGGGCGCGGGCTTGCCCTCGGCCATTGCGGCTAAAATAGTGCATCCAGATCGTAAAGTATTGGCCATTTGTGGCGATGGCGGCTTCATGATGAATTCGCAAGAATTAGAAACCGCGGTCAGATTAAACTTAGATTTGGTGGTGTTGATCATCAACGACAATGCTTTTGGTATGATAAAATGGAAGCAAGAGGCGATGGGGTTTAAAGATTTTGGTTTGGATTATCATAATCCCGACTTTGTACTGTATGCTAAGGCTTATGGCGCAGAAGGCCATTTAATTAGTGCCACAGAAGATTTTGCGCCTACCCTAGAGAAATGTCTCAACAGTAAGGGGGTACACGTTATTGAAGTACCCATAGATTATTCTGAAAATGCTAGAGTCTTAACGCACGAAATATTGGCTAAAACCTGCCTGTTATAGGAAAAAATATGTCTAAACTTAAAGTCACGTCTCCTTTTGACCACCATCTAATCGCTGAAGTAGAGTTATGGGATGAAGCGCGGGTGGAAAAAGCCTTGGCTGCAGCCTATGATTTATTTAACCAACCTAAAAAAGCACTGCCAGTACCGGATCGTATTGCTATTTTAGAAAAAGCGCATCAATTGTTGGTGGCACGCCGTGAAGAATTTGCCAAACGCGCCGCAGAAGAAGGTGGAAAGCCTTTAGTGGATTCTTTAGTTGAAACCGATCGTGCCGCGCAAGGAATTAAAATCGCCATAGAATCTATGTCGCATATGACTGGGCATGAAATTGCTATGGGTTTAACGCCGTCTTCATTGCATCGCATGGCCTATACTTTTAGGGAACCCGTTGGAGTGGTATTGGCCATTAGCGCTTTTAATCATCCATTAAATTTAGTGATACACCAAGTGATTCCGGCTATTGCCGTGGGTTGTCCTGTGTTAATTAAACCAGCCAGCAGTACGCCCTTGTCTTGTTTAGCGTTTCTAGAATTATTATATGAGGCTGGATTACCCAAAACCTACGCACAAGCGATTATTTGTCCTAATCAAATTGCGGAAAAATTGGTGGCCGATCCACGCATTAGCTTTTTATCTTTTATAGGGTCTAGCCGTGTGGGCTGGCATTTACGATCTTTATTGCCGCCTGGGGTGGCTTGTACTTTGGAACACGGAGGCGCGGCACCCGTTATTGTGGAAGCCGATGCGGATATGACCGATGCCGTCTCTTTATTGACAAAGGGCGGCTTTTATCATGCCGGACAAGTGTGTATTTCGGTGCAACGTATCTTTGCAGATGAAAAAATAGCACAGCAATTGGCACAACAAATGGCGGCTGCGGCGGAAAAGTTGCGTGTGGGTGATCCTTTAGACGCGAAGACCGAAGTAGGGCCTTTGATTACCGCTACAGAATTAAAACGCGTGGCGAGCTGGGTGGATGAAGCCGTGGCAGCAGGGGCTAAGCTATTGTGCGGCGGTAAGGCTTTGTCGGATAGTTGTTATGCGCCGACGATTCTTTACAACCCCCCCTTAAATGCTAAGGTGTGTACAGAAGAAGTCTTTGGGCCGGTAGTGTGCATTAATTCCTATACACACCTAGATGAAGCCATCAAAAATGCCAATGCGTTGCCGTTTTCATTTCAAGCAGCGGTGTTTACTAAAAATATAGACGTCGCTTTAGAGATGATAAAACAGCTGCAGGCCAACACGGTGTTGGTGAATGATCACACTGCTTTTAGAGTAGATTGGATGCCATTCTCCGGGCGCAAGCAATCCGGTTTTGGTACCGGCGGCATCCCCTATTCTATGCACGATATGACCTACGAAAAGATGATGATAATTCGCTCGCCGTCGTTGTAGGTTGATAAACAGGAAAGAGGATAGATTCTGTCAGTGCTGCGAATGTGTTGAATTGCTGAAATCTGTCATTGCGAGCTTGCGAAGCAATCCAGGAAAATCTTAATTAATGAAAAAAATCGTCATTTATAACAGGGCTAACAAAAAACTGTGATGCTATATAAAACCAGAATTTTTACTCCTGGATTGCTTCGCAAGCTCGCAATGACGGATCTCAGCATATGAATGTACCTCATTGTTGCATTGACCTCACAGGGAGTAAATCGTTTTACCCTATTTCTTATCTTAGCGCCATAGAGTACAATACTGCCCATCTTGTTCCACCATTATATTAAGAGGTTTTTTATGTCCTATAACTCCATTACCGTACCTGCCAATGGTCAAAAGATCACCCACAATGCTCATGGCCATTGTGTAGTACCCAATAATCCCATTATTCCTTTTATTGAAGGGGATGGCATAGGCGTAGACATTACACCGGTGATGCGGGCCGTGGTGGATCATGCGGTTAAAAAGGCTTATGGCAGCGATAAAGCCATTGCTTGGATGGAAATCTATGCCGGTGACAAAGCCGTCACAGTGTATGGTGCCAATCAATATTTGCCTGAGGAAACTTTACGCGCTATACGCGACTTTAAAGTCGCCATCAAGGGGCCCTTGAGTACGCCCGTGGGTGGCGGCATACGTTCATTGAATGTGGCGTTACGACAAGAGCTGGATTTATACGTTTGTTTAAGACCTGTGCGTTATTTTACCGGTACGCCTAGCCCGGTCAAAGAACCCTGGAAAGTAGATATGGTTATTTTCAGGGAAAATTCGGAAGACATTTATGCCGGTATTGAATGGCAAGGCGGCAGTCCCGAAGCCGAAAAAATCATTGCTTTTTTACAGAATGAAATGCACGTCAAAAAAATTCGTTTTCCCAAGATGTGCGGCATAGGCATTAAGCCCGTTTCTAAAGAGGGTACAGAGCGTCTAGTACGCCAGGCCATACAATACGCCATTGACCACGATAAGCCCTCTGTGACCTTAGTACACAAGGGGAATATCATGAAATATACCGAAGGCGGTTTTCGCGACTGGGGTTATTCTTTAGCACATTCAGAATTTAATGCTGAAATGATAGATTCTGGCCCTTGGCAATCGTTCAAAAACCCTAAAACGGGCAAAACTATCGTTATTAAAGATGTGATTGCAGATGCCTTTTTACAACAGATTTTATTAAGGCCGGAAGAGTATAGTGTTATCGCAACCTTAAATCTCAATGGCGATTATATTTCCGATGCGCTAGCCGCTCAAGTGGGGGGTATAGGTATTGCTCCAGGTGCCAATATAGGCGCAGAAACGGCTATTTTTGAGGCGACCCACGGTACTGCGCCTAAATACGCAGGGCAAAACAAGGTCAATCCAGGCTCTTTAATTCTGTCTGCGGAAATGATGTTACGTCATTTGGGTTGGGATGAGGCGGCTGATCTCATTATCAAAGGGATGGAAGGCGCTATTGGCAGTAAGCAAGTTACCTATGATTTTGCGCGCTTGCTAGAAGGGGCAACGCTTGTTTCCAGTTCGGTATTTGGGGAGACTATTAACGAGCACATGTAATTTTATTGCAAGAAATAAAAATGCGCCGACAACAAGTACATTTATTATGCGCAAATTATAGCCAATTTTATGCTTTCACAGCAGGAACACAGCAAAATTTGTGTTTTTAAGCTATTGTTATAGTTAGGGGAAGTGGAATAATAGCGTTTTGGCGGACGCTGCAATAGTTGGTTGGAGGAAATAACCGTGTTAAACCGTGAATTAGAACTTACGCTGAATCTTGCTTTTAAAGAGGCGAGAGATCGCGCGCATGAATATATTACCATTGAGCATCTGCTGTTCTCATTATTAAAAAATGTATCGGCATTGGATGCGCTGCTGACCTGTGGTGCCGATGTGGATAAAATCTATTTTCAATTGACCGAAGCCTTGGAAAAAATACCTAGCCATCTGCCAACGGAAGAAAAACAAGAAATACAAACGACTTTAGGTTTTAAACGGGTTTTACAGCGCGCGGTCTTCCATGTAGGGCAATCAATGGGACGCGGCGAAGTGGATGGTGCGAATGTTTTGGC
>VFJT01000145.1 GCA_009885935.1 Gammaproteobacteria bacterium | reverse complement strand
ACTAATACAAAAATCCAAAAAACATCAATGGAATTTCTCTCTGCCGTGAAGACAAAATATCGTCCTTAACCAAGAAAGACTTTTCTATCCCTTGAATTTGTCGTGCGGTTTTATTCTTGCCTCCTATTTCAAAGGTATATTCCCCTACTGTATAATCGCCCTGTTTACTGTGAAAAATATGCGCTAAACTGTTTCAAGCAAAAACAACACTTAAATGCCCATGTGTTTTTCGGCGTGTTTGCTTCGTTTTAACAACAATTTCCACATCTCGATCTAGTTTATTTAAAAAATCAATAAGTCGTTCAATTGAGAAATCATCCAACAAGCCGCGGCTTAAAGCAGATACTTTGGGTTGATCAATGCCCAGTATTTCCCCCGCTTCGCTTTGTTTTAACCCTTTTCCCTCAATAATGCTATTGATCTGAAAAGCAAGGCTTGCTTTTGCTAAATACTTATCTGGTTCTGGAATCCCCAGATCCTCAAATACATTTCCACTCGATTTTGTAATTTTTATTTGCTCATTCTTTTTAACAGCCATGATTTTATCCCCTTTTTTGTTTCAGATCTAACACGTTTTATACGCTGCGTGATTACGCTAACCTCTTCCTTCGGAGTTTTTATACCCTCTTTCGATTTTTTCTGAAAACAGTGTATAACATATACTGTATCCTCTAGATTCAAAATGTAAACAGTACGGTAAGCGTCTTTATCATACTCAATCACTATCTCATAAACACCAGACCCACAACCCTTAAAAAACTTAGTTTTGTTATAATGGCCCCCTTTTTGCGCCACATCTAAAGCATATCCCACTTCCTGCCTTACCTCTTTTGGAAACGTTGCTAAGTCTTTTTTGCTACTACCTACCCATTCAAGCTTTTTCATCAAAACCCCTTACATGCTAATACTAGCATGTTGCTAAAATAAAAACAAGTTTTAGTTATTTGCAGCATTCGGCCCACAAACAACTGCCTCAAAGGGGATATTGGGGGATGTTTATTGGAAAGCTTTAAAAAGTATCTTTATTTATCATATGGTTATATAATTTAGCAAATCATTTTTGATCACTTTTGTTTGAGGCCGCTACACCATCCAGAAATTCACTCAGAGTTTTATTAAACTCATCAGGATGTTCCCAAAACATCAAATGTTTACCCATAATCTTGATATGAGCATTAGGGGCATTATCGTGTAACCACTGTGTTGCATTAACAGCGGAATGTTGCGAAACAAAATCGAGCGTTGGTATTCCAGAACTATTCAGTAACCTAGCTTCGGGACGATAGTCTGCATAAATTGCATCTAAAAGTAGCTGCAAGGCTGCGGAAGTAGGTGTGTGAAAAGATTCTTTCATAATCCATGCTTGCTCGGCAGGAGTAAGCTTATGTTCGACCATTGATTGCGCCCAAGCCTGTGCGAACTGAGACCGATTATACATCACCGGTTGTACAACGGCGGCGCCCCAATCGGAGTAATCAGCACCAGCCCATTCGCTTTTTCCTCCACTGGATTTTGGAGAAGCATCCACACAAACGAAAGCGTGCAAATTACTGACCCCTTTCAAACGTACATAGGCATAGGCATCATTACACCCCCATGACCAAGCAACTAGAGTCACTTTTTTAAGCCCCAAGGCATCCAAAAAATGGGCAAGATCGGCACCGTGTTGCGTATAGTCATTATTCTCCAGTGTGACACTGGATCGACCTTGACTACGTGGGTCTAAAGTAATAACACGGTATTTTTTGTTGAAATAAGCCATTTGCGCTTTAAATACCTCGGACGACATAGTCCAACCAGGAATAAATACAATAACGGGGCCTTTGCCAGAATCGTGATAAAATAACTTAACATTCTTATTAAGTTGCACATAATGATCTGTTATCTTTGGCACAGCCTTATCTTCAGCATAAGCGGTTGCCGTTAAAATGGCAAAGCTTATGGCTAAAAAAAATACAGTCCTTATTGTATTCATCGCTTTCATGCCTGACATCTCCTAAAATTATAAATCACTATGCTCCACTGCCCTATACCGCGGATAATCATTGTAACCGTGATTTCCCTGCGCATAAAAGGTCTCTGGATTCGGCTCATTCAACGGTGCTTTTAAGGCAAATCGTTCTGGCAGATCAGAATT
>VFJT01000115.1 GCA_009885935.1 Gammaproteobacteria bacterium | reverse complement strand
CTGGTCATGGTGACGATATGCCATTGCCTGCGTCAGGTGTGAATTTAATGGCGCCACACCAAGAAGGTTCATGGTCTTTTGGTTTGCAAGCGAACTATTTTGAACCTAATAATGATCTGAACTATGCGGTTGCATCAGAGAGCACCACCAGCGGCGGCGGGTTCGGCGGGTCGACGGTAACAAACGCTCAAACTAGAACCTACGCTGTAGATTCACACCCCCAATGGGGTTGGGGTGCAGACATCACCTATCATTTTCCAGGTGAAGGACGTGATGTCACTTTGGCGGTTACACAATTAAACAGCAGTGATAGTGATTCCATAGATCAGGATGATACTAACGGGAGTAGTATCACCGCATCGGGTCTGTATTATAGCACTGGTAAAGGGGGGGGGAGCGCGAGTATTCTTGGTGGTTTTGATACAGCCAGCGGCAAAGTCGAGACGAACTATGATGCTGTAGACTTAACCTTCGGTCAAGTTATCACTGCAGGCAGCCGTATTACCTTGCATCCTTTCGCAGGTCTTCGTTATGGCTATATAGATTATAAAGCTACAGCGGTGTATGCAACTGAGTTCGATCCGGATAACCCAAGAAACGGCGCCAGCACAATGCAGTCGGAATTGGACTCTACTTTCAGTGGTGCGGGTCCTAGGCTAGGCAGTGATGCAAGCGTGAATCTAGGTTCAGGCTTCTCTTTGCGCGGCACCTTGGGCGTTTCTTTGTTAGTAGGCAGTATGGATGTAAATTCTAAGAATTCGATTGTGGACTATTCCGATGGGAATAATACCATAAGCAGTCAAACCGATAGTGTTCGTGATGTGGATACCAATACTCGAGTCGTGCCTGAAGCCGACGCCAAGTTGTCTGCTATGTACCACATGGACTTCAACAATGGCTATGGTTTAGGCTTTGAAGCAGGATATCAGGTCACCAATTATTTTGATGCCATTCAAAATAATACGGTGAGCACTACGATTGATACTTCTACAACCTATACCGACTTCTTCATGCAAGGTCCTTTTGCACGCGTCCAATTGGATGTAGCATAGTTTCTTTGTAAAAGAAAGGTGCGCAAAAAACGCCGGGAAGTCCCGGCGTTTTTTGCGGCATTTGGCAATGCTTGTTTTTGCAAATGAAGCTTGTAAGAGTGGGTGATAGCTGGTAAGGTGAGACAGTTGCGAGAGACGTCGTGACATCTGGCTTAATGTAACAATGAAAAGGAAGATAGAAAACATGTTGAAAAAAGTAACTTTTTGCTTAATGGCTGTTTTAGGCAGCACGAGTGCCTTCGCTGGTCATGGTGACGATAT
>VFJT01000029.1 GCA_009885935.1 Gammaproteobacteria bacterium | reverse complement strand
TGAATTTATTGGATAAGGGGGTTTGAGAAAATTTTAAAATATTTGTGTCCACTCGCCCCATCATTGTGAGGAGCGCAGCGACGATGCAATGATGGGGCGAGTAGTTACGTTTTATGTTGCATTAATTGCTTTAAACTATCTTGAATGAGTTTTTCGGTAACGGAATCTAAGGCGGAAGTGGCTTCGTCTAAAATTAGGATAGGCGCGTCTTTTAAAATGGCGCGCGCAATAGCGATACGCTGCCGCTGGCCACCGGACAGTTTAACGCCACGCTCACCGACTAAAGCCTGGTAGCCTTCATCTAAATGCAGAATAAATTCGTCACAATGCGCCATTTTAGCCGCGACAATGACTTCTTCATCGCTGGCGTCTAAGCGGCCATAGCGTATATTCTCCATTAAAGTACGATGAAACAAACTCGGATCTTGGGGAATCATGGCAATATTTTGTCGCAGCGAATCTTGAGTCACCCCCGCGATGTCTAGCTTATCTATACAAATAGTACCTTGTTGTAATTCATAATAGCGCAAGATCAAATTAACGAAGGTGGATTTGCCAGAGCCCGAAAAGCCCACTAAACCTACCTTTTCGCCCGCTTTAATATGCACGCTAAAGTTATTAAACACTGGCTTATTTTTTTGATAGCCAAAATAAACATGATTAAAATCGATGTTGCCTTGTTTGACCGTTAACACTGTTGCCTGTGGATTATCGCTAATATCCGCCGTCGCCGTTACCAGGTTTAAAGCATTGCGTATAGTCCCGCTTTCACGCGCAAATTGCATCAGTTGATAACTGACAAACCAAATCCAACCCAATAACCAAAAGGTTTGCATACCCACTTGGGTAAAATCACCTATGCTCACCCAACCATGGCCATAACCATATAATAAGGTAAAAATCATACCAAATATCAGCAACAAGCCGCTGATGCCTAAGCCAACGCGGGTTAATTCTATCAGCAACATCGCATGGCGTGACTTTTTCATTTCCTCTAATTGTGCAGATTGTATATATTGCGCTTCATACTGCTTACGCGCAAACAAACGTACCGTACTCATATTCGTTAACACATCGACTATTTTACCATTTAATATAGAGACTGAATCGGCATGCACTGCCCACAAGCGATTGCTGCGCTTTAAAAATAATACGGTAATGCCTATATGACAAATTAACCACGCCAACAAAATAAAGGAGAATATAGGTTTTATTTGCCACATTAAACCCAACACCATGATAATACCCACACCGACGGTGATAAATTGAAAACACACCATTTCAGTGATGGTTTGGCAGCTGGTGGGTAGATCCGACAGTTTTTTAGCGATATTGCCCGCAAAATTATTGGAAAAATACTCCTGCGACAACGTTTTAACGTGATCAAACACCGTAGCACGTATTTGCGCGCGAAAACGTGGATAAGTGTAGATTTGCAATAAGCCTTGCGCCCGTTGCAGTAACTCCATCACCAACCAAAACGCGACCAATAAAATTAAAGTGTTTTTGACTGCAGCAAAAATATGATTCGGCGTACCGTGATAGCCTGTTAAGGTATTGACGATATCCTTTAAAAAATAAGGGAAAATAGAGTCGTTGACCGCCCAGGCCGCCCCCGTTAAAGCAAAGTAAATGAATTTCATCTTTTGTGCTTTAACAAAATGAAAAATAAAGGAAAATGTGGTTGTAGGAAAGGGTTGGCTGTTCATGTTCATATTACTCTCAGTGTCTTTTGTAGGGGCAGGCCCCCGTGCCTGCCCAAAAGGGCGGCCACAGGGGGCCGCCCCTACGAAAAACGCCGCATTCCTATCTTAAATTAGAGTTTGGTATTGAGCGACAATTATCTTTGCCGGTCAACGACAATTAAGATTGCCGGTTAGGAGGCATTGCCGTATCCTGCT
>VFJT01000133.1 GCA_009885935.1 Gammaproteobacteria bacterium | reverse complement strand
TCATAGAGCGCGAAGGCTTGGTGCAAGAAAATGACAGTGCCGCTTTAGAAAAAGTAATCGACGAACTTATGCTGGCGAACCCCTCGCAGTTGGCCGAATACCGATCCGGCAAAGATCGCTTATTTGGTTATTTTGTAGGCTTAGTGATGAAACAAACTGCGGGTAAGGCGAATCCTGCGCAGGTGAATGGGTTGTTGAAGAAAAAGTTGGCGGGATAGGTTTAGAGGCTATCTTTATACTATTCAGTTGTACGATAAGATAACGTTTCGTAGGGGCAGGCCCCCGTGCCTGCCCTATCATGAATTATAATTACCTCTTAATCATTTAGGGAAAAACGGATGTTTGAGATCAAACAATGGAGTGAGATTCAAGAAGAATTTAATGGTGGCACTTTACTGCTAGGCAATGGTGCAAGTATAGCTGTTGTACCTAATAAATTTAGTTACCCTTCACTTTTTGAAGCAGCTAATTCTCATATTACTACTGCTGTAAAAAAATTTTTGATGCGTTTGAAACGCATGATTTTGAACTGGTTCTAAGATATCTATGGCAAGCAAAGCTGGTCAATGCAAAGCTAGAGATCGCATCTCCAGAAATAGATACCGCTTATAATAATGTGAGAGAAGCTTTAATAAAAACCATCGGGGATATTCATCCGCCTTATAACGAAATTGAATCTCACTTAATAAAAATCCATGAATATATGAAACAATTTAAAAATGTCATTTCGTTAAATTACGACTTAATTTTTTACTGGGCAATGTTAAAAGATAAAGAAACCCTTGGCAATTGGTTTAAAGATTGTTTTACTGGTATCGATGGCCAGTTTAATGATGATATCTATCATTTATACGAACCACTTCCTCCAGCAACAGGGGCGACACTTGTTTTTTACCCTCATGGCAATCTTGCGCTTGCTAGAATCAATGATGAAGAAAGAAAGATTAAATGCTCACCAGGAAAAATTACTAGCCTTCTTGAGACTATTATAGAAAAATGGAAAAGCGATGACTGCACTCCACTTTTCGTTTGTGAAGGAGAAACTAAGCATAAAGATAAAGCGATTAAGGCTTCGCCTTATCTAAATTTTATCTATAAAGAAATACTCCCAAAACTGACTAAATCCTTAGTCATATATGGCTGGAGCATGGATGATAATGACAATCATATTCTAATTCAACTTAAGACTGTTACACGCATTGCGGTATCCGTACATCAAAAAAATCCTGATTATATAAAACACGCTGATGAGGTATTACGAGAACAAGGCATCAAGGATATTACTTTTTTTGACACAGCCAGCCCCGGATGTTGGAATAATGGTTGGAATAACGAATAGGGCAGGCACGGGGGCCTGCCCCTACGAAAACAATACACAACTTAAATATTAGCAGGAATAACACTCCCTGTAATCATAATATTTCCAGGAGTTCTACTCCTTGAAATTCTACGATTTCCAGGATATACTATCCCTATAATCTTGTATAGAGCGCGAACCATGGATAAAATAACACGTTATTACAATGACTTAGAGAAATATAACCCGCCGAATAAGGTTTTGGTGATCTATGGGGCTAGACAGGTAGGTAAAACTACCCTCCTGAAACGCTATTTAAGCCAAACTCCGTTAAAATATAAGCTGGATTCCGGCGATAATTTGATGTTGCGTGAATCCCTGGAACAAGCCGATTTTAAGACGATCCGCGAATACGCCCACGGTTATGACTTGATTGCCATTGATGAGGCGCAAAAAATCCCTAATATAGGCGAAATTTTAAAAATCATGGTAGACCAAATTCCCGGTATACGCGTCATTGTCACGGGTTCTTCCTCGTTTGAGCTAGCGGGACAAGTAGGTGAACCCTTAACGGGTAGAAAAATAACTTTAACGCTCTATCCTATCTCACAAATGGAGCTGAGTCATTATTACAATAGCGTAGAGTTGAAAGGCAATCTACCCTCATATCTACTGTATGGCAGTTATCCAGAAATCATCACTAGCGATAGTGAAGTAGAAAAGCGTGACAAAATAACTGAATTAACGCAGTCGTACTTATTAAGGGACATTTTAGAACTAGACAAAATAAGAAATCCTAAAATATTACTGGACTTATTGCGTCTTATCGCCTTTCAAATCGGCAGCGAAGTCTCTTATTCTGAGTTGGCACAAAAATTAATGATAGATGCAAAAACCGTTGCGCGTTATTTGGATCTATTAGAAAAATCATTCGTGTTATACAATTTACGCGGTTTTAGCCGTAATCTACGTAAAGAGATTACTAAAAAAGGAAAATATTATTTTTACGATCTGGGCATTAGGAATGCTTTAATCGCTAATTTTAATCCGTTACCGCTACGCGACGACATAGGTCAATTATGGGAAAATTTCCTGGTGATTGAACGCATTAAGAAACAAGCCTATCAGAAAATATTGGCCAATAACTATTTTTGGCGTACATGGGATCAGCAAGAAATCGATTGGTTAGAAGATCGCGGTGGCACCTTGTACGGCTATGAATTTAAATGGTCTAAGCAAAAAGTATCTGTTCCTAAAGATTGGTTAGAGACTTATGAACACGCGAAATTTGAGGTAATCCATCAGGACAATTACATCCCGTTTGTTGTAGGCGAAGAATAACGTTCTACCGCTTCGGCAACACCGACTCTGGATCGATGGGCTGACCGCGGCGGCGGATTTCAAAATGGAGCATCACTCTATCGGCGCCGGTATTACCCATGCGTGCGATGGTTTGACCCGCTTTAACCCTTTGCCCTTCCTTCACCAACACAGCACTATTGTGTGCATAAGCACTGAGATAAGTATCGTTGTGCTTGATGATGATCAAATAACCATAGCCCGGTAAACCACTGCCACTATAAACCACCTGCCCCGCTGCCGCCGCCTTAATGGGCGTACCCGCGCTGTTGACAATATTGATCCCTTTATCTTGTGCACTATTGGCGTTAAAACCCTGCACGACCTTACCCGCTGCTGGCCATTGCCAAGCTAAGGAAGATGATGTGGTTGTAGCGGCTACAGGCGCGGCTTTCTTCACCGGTTGCGCTGCAGCAGTAGTTTTTTGTGGCTGACTCACCGGTTTAGCCGCAGGTGCTGGTTTTACAACCGGTTTTGCGGCGACTGCCGCTGCCATTTGTTTATCCTGCGTAGTAGGCTGTACTAAATAAAGTTTTTGTCCTGTCTGCAGCGCGTACGGTTCAGAAAGATGATTGATGCGCACGATATTGCGATAATCCAAACCATAGCGCCAAGCAATGGCGTATAAGCCATCGCCAGGACGAACAATGTAAACACCTTGCTTGGAAATAGGCTCATGCCAACCATTCACAATAGGTGCTGTCGGTATGTCCTGTGAACTACAAGCAACAACGGTTAGCAGCAAAATTAAACTGAAAATACAGCGGCAACGATTCATACCGTTTCATCCTTTTCCATTTTAGCCAGCCAGTCGCCAATGCCATCCATAACCGCGTGATGGGTAAAATCGATCATCAGCGGTGTTACCGAAACTTTGCCATCATTCACCGCATAAAAGTCAGTACCAGGGCCCGCATCGGCTTCAGCCCCTGTCAGTCCGATCCAATAAATATCGTGGCCACGGGGATCTTTTTCACGTATCACGGGCTCTGCAACATGACGCGTACCTAAACGGCTCACAGTCATTCCTCGTAAAGCAGAATAAGGCATATCGGGCACATTCACATTTAGGATAGTCGTAGCCCCCAACTGTAGTTTGTCGCTCATTAAACGCTTGACGATACGCGCGACCACTTGCCCTGCCGTATCATAATAACGACATTCTCTGCCTGCCAAAGAAATAGCGATAGAAGGCAAACCCAAAGAGCGCCCTTCAATGGCGGCCGCTACCGTGCCGGAATATAAGATATCGTCGCCCAGATTAGCGCCCTCGTTAATGCCGGAAACGACTAAATCGGGTAATTCGGATAATAACCCCGTTAAGGCCAAGTGCACACAATCTGTAGGCGTGCCTTCTACACTGACAAAACCATTGTCTAGACGGTGTATGCGCAAGGGATTGTGTAAGGTTAAAGAACTGCTGGCACCACTGCGATTTCTATCGGGGGCAACGACATCGATATCGGCGATTTCCCGTAAGGATTCATACAGTACCATTAATCCGGGGGCGTAGACGCCATCGTCATTACTCAAGAGGATGCGCATGAATTTCTAACCTATCGTTTGATAAAATGATTCGCCGCTTTTAACCATACCCAATTCATCGCGAGCCCGCGCTTCTACCGCCGTACCACCTGTTTTTAAGGTGTTTATGTGTTGCAGCAAAACGGCATTGTCTTCTGATAAAGCTTCATTGTGCTTTTGCTGGGTTTTGATCTGATCTTGCAACGCGGTTACGCCACGCACGCCATCCGATGCCACCCATAGCTTATATTGCAAAGTTCCTAAAACGAGCATCATGCCCAGTAGTACTGATTTCATAGCGCATCCACTAATATATTTAGAATTCTCCAATATTTTTATTGTAGACGAAAACAAAGTCTTTTGTAAGTGTTTTTGCGCTGTGTTATGCAAAAAAGTTAGAATATTTCGCTTCTGACCCTAATTCTTCTTCTATACGTAGGAGCTGATTGTACTTAGCCATGCGATCGCTGCGACAAAGTGATCCTGTTTTGATTTGTCCACAGCCCGTTGCCACTGCCAAATCCGCTATGGTGGTGTCTTCGGTTTCGCCGGAACGATGCGACATGACGCAGCCGTAATGTGCCTTTTGCGCCAATGTCACCGCCGCCAAAGTTTCGGTTAAGGTGCCAATTTGGTTTAATTTAATTAAAATGGCGTTGGCGATATGGTTTTGGATGCCTTTTTGCAGCAACTCCGTGTTGGTAACAAAAAGATCGTCACCCACCAACTGCACTTTCTTACCCAACGCTATCGTTAATTGCGCCCAGCCATCCCAATCTTCTTCCGCCATGGCATCTTCTATGGAAACAATAGGATATTGACTCACCCACGATTGCAACGTATCGATCCATTCGGCCGCCGTTAAAGAACGCTTTTCTGCCGCTAACTCATAATGACCTTGCCTATAAAACTCCGAACTGGCGGCATCCAAAGCAAGGGCGATGTCTTTGCCCGCAACCAATCCCGTAGTCTGAATGGCTTCTAAAATGAGTTCTATTGCCGCCACATTGCTAGGCAAATTGGGCGCAAAACCGCCCTCATCTCCCACTGCGGTTACCAATCCTTTGCGTTTTAGCAATGCTTTTAAAGCATGGAACACCTCGGCACCATAACGTAGCGCTTCTTTGAATGACGGCGCTCCTACTGGAATAATCATAAATTCTTGTATGTCGACGGTATTATCCGCATGGGCGCCGCCATTCAAGATATTCATCATAGGCGTGGGCATGCTATAAGGCCCCGAGGGTTTTAGATAACGATACAAAGGTTGTTTGCACGACGCAGCTGCGGCTTTGGCCACCGCCAAAGAGACTGCTAAAATCGCATTAGCCCCCAAATGCGATTTGTCTTTGGTGCCATCCAAGGCTATTAACGCTTCGTCTATGGCTTGTTGATCAAAAGCATCTTTAGCGCGCAAATGGTTTTGTATGGTCGTTTCTATATTTTGAACAGCCGTCAACACCCCTTTACCACCATAACGTTTGGGATCTTTATCGCGTAATTCCAAGGCTTCATGCACCCCCGTGGACGCCCCCGAAGGCACCGCCGCACGCCCCATGGCACCATCGTCTAAATAAACATCGGCCTCAACCGTAGGAAAACCGCGCGAGTCTAGAATTTCTCGTGCTTTGATTTTTGTAATGCTAGCCATAACACATCCTATCCAAAAAGAGCTTCTAATAATACCTGTATACAGCGCACCGTCTTGCCATCTATATCCAACTGCGGGTTAAATTCGGCGATTTCAGCGCCTATAAAACGCGAATCGCCACGTACATGCTGTGTTAATGCTTTTACCAGATGTTCACACTGCAAACCATCCGCCGCTCTAGAACCCACGCCGGGCGCTTCCTCGGGATCTAAGGCATCCAAGTCTATGCTCACCCCATAAGCAACCGTACCTTGGGTGACGATGTGCATGGCTTCTTGCATCACCGCATCCAAACCCCTTTCTGCCACTTCGTCCATCATAAAACAACGCACCCCCAGTTTTTTGAGCAATGCTGCTTCGCCTTCTTCATAGCTGCGCACGCCTATAAGACAGAGATGTTCAGGCTTTAGCTTAGGTCTTTTTTGTAAAATTTCAATTAACGGCGCTACACCATGCCCTAATAGACACGCTACCGGCATGCCATGAATTGTATTGCTGGGCGTAGTGGCAAAGGTGTGGGCATCTAGATGCGCATCGAACCAGATGAGTCCTAAATCCCCTTTAGAAGCCAACGCATGTGCCGCACCACTCCAGGTGCCTATGGCGCAACTGTGATCGCCGCCAATGGTGACGAAAGGTTCTTTGTTTAAAACACAATGATCTACTTGCCGCGCCAATTGCAGGGCCATTTGGCTGATGGCGGCAGCTGCGTCACTGCACTCTTTAGGTTCGGTGATGGCTTTGTGCCAGTGATGCGGCATGGATATTTTTTCTAAATGACGATGCCGAGCCAAGTACAAAGGCCCCTGACTGCATTCTCGCTTTTGTGCGCCTATCCCCCAGGCGGCACTCAATATCTGTAAAGTCCGGGGGGGTTCAGATGTGTTTTTGCTCATGGTTATACCCTCTTTTGTTATCAGTTTAACTCAAAATACTCACGACAGTTCCAAATATACGCGTAACCTCTGGGCGGCTCACGAGCCGCCCCTACAGCCTCTTGTCTGACTGCCTATTAAGGACTATACTGGAACACATAATACTATATCTTGTGAGGCGTGTCATGACTATTCTTTTGGTTATTGTTATTCTAGCTATTTTTGCATTTATTATAGGCGTTTACAACCGCTTAGTGCGCATGATAGAAGCAGTCAATAACAATGAGCGACAAATAGACATCCAATTGGACCGCCGGTACAAAGTCTTTGAATCTTTGATTGAAGTGGTCAAAAAATATATGGATTATGAAAAAACCACTCTAAAAGACGTAGTCGCTCTGCGCAACCAGGCACAAAGTGCTAAAGCCTCTGGCGACGATGCCACACGCATTGCTGCCGAAAATGGCATTTCCAAAATAGCCGCCGGTATTAACCTCGTTTTTGAGCAATATCCTGACTTAAAAGCCAATCAAAATGCATTGCAATTACAAGAAGAAATTGTCAGTACTGAGAATAAATTAACTTACTCCAAACAAGCCTTCAACGATAGCATTGAACGCTACAATGCCGAGAAAAAATCTTTTTTCCAAGCCATGATAGTCAGTCTATTTAGCTCTAAGCTGGATAAACAATTTCCTTATTGGAATTTGGGTGGCGCAGATAAGATAGCCGAGAAAGAATCTTACACGGTTAAATTATAAGTTATTATGACGGATACAAACCCCTCTACCGATTGGCGCGACGTCATTGCGCAAAATCGTCGTCGCACTTATTTCGTCATGGCAACTTTTGTGGCTTTGTACATGGCCCTAGGGTTTATCATTGATATTTTATACCAAAGTCCTTTTGTACACGCACAGCTATTGCAATATAACGTCAATGAACCCGCCGCACTCGTCACTGCCAAGTTGCTGTTAACGGGCAAACTGTTTCCTTATGCCACGGTTAGCGCGGGTGTAGTCGCCTTCATCGCCATACTCATCACTCTGACTTTCCACAATCGCATCATGTTGATGGGCACATCGTATCGTTTAATCACCCCAGAAAGCGCGCAGAACCTAGCCGAAACGCAATTGTACAATACCGTTGAAGAAATGAAGATCGCCGCAGGCCTACACTATATGCCTAAAGTATATATCATCGATGCCGATTATATGAATGCTTTTGCCAGTGGCTTGAATGAAAAATCAGCTATGATTGCTATTACGAAGGGTTTATTAGAAAAATTAGATCGCGATGAAGTACAAGCCGTGATTGCCCATGAATTAAGTCACATACGCCATCAAGATACACGTTTAATTTTAACGGTATCGGTATTAACCAATTTAATGCTGCTCATCATCGATATTTTATTTTATAACCTCATTTTTTCTAACCGCGAACGGCGCGGTAACCAAGGCGCGCTACTCGTTATCATCTTATTGCGTTATCTATTACCCTTAATCACCGCTTTATTGGCATTATATCTTAGCCGCAAACGTGAACTCATGGCCGATGCCGGTGCCGTAGAGTTAACACGGCAAAACGAACCCTTGGCACGCGCCCTCATTAAAATTCACGACACACACAACGCAGATCCAAAACTGCACCAACAGGCGTATCAACAAACCGCACACGATGAATTGCGCCAGGCAGCTTATATTTATTCTCCTAAAACCGCGGGCATTAGCAGCCGCCCTGGTTTTAGTTCGCTATGGTCTACGCATCCTAGTTTACAAGAGCGTTTAAAAGCGATAGGATACAAGGGTTAGATCGTTATTTTTTAAGGATCATGAACCCGATGAAAATAGGGATTATCGTTAAAGCTCTGCTGTTGTACTGCCTACCCGCATTGCTGTACACCGCCTACGCCGACGGCCCACCGCTGATAGATCGCGACGTCAGTAATGTGCGTGATGCCATTCCCGAATCATTACCTTACAACGATTATGCCAATCAACCGATTTATCAAGTCAATGGTCAAACCTATACACTCATTCCATCCACGCGCGGCTATACCAAAACAGGCATTGCCTCTTGGTACGGCCAACAATTTGCGGAACGCATGACGGCCAGCGGTGAACGGTATGACATGTTTGCCATGACTGCAGCCAGCAAAGAATTGCCCATTCCGACTTTCGTTACCGTCACCAATTTAGAAAATGGACGCAGTATTAAGGTGAAAGTGAATGATCGCGGCCCCTTTCATGATGGGCGCATTATGGATTTATCTTACGCCGCCGCAAAACGACTCGGCATGTTACAAAAAGGCACCGCTCGTGTGCGCATCACCGCCTTGGATACACCCTATAACGCCGCTTTAACCTCCTATTACCTACAAGTCGCCACTTTCCGCAGCTTAGAAAATGCCACCCATTTGGCACAAATGCTAAAAACCATTTTAGTAGCGCCAGTGGCTGTTAAACCCACCACCACGCAATACAATACCTACTACCGCGTACGTATCGGACCTTTCCTGAATATCGCCGAAGCACAAAGTTTATACAAACAGTTGCATCAAGCAGGATTAAATCCTGGCGTGTTGGTGGCGGCTTAAAAAATAACCTTATTATTTTCCTGGCGTGACTTGCTTTTTATTTTTCTTCTACCCATAATGGCTGTACGGATGAGGTGTAATCGCGAGCCATCGGGATTCTTGCCATCACAATGCCCGCTGTGTGAGTGCTTACAGTAGTAAGGAGCACACTTATGGCTAAAGAAAAATCCTATATAATTGTGGATTGCGAGCAAAGTCTACTGTCCTATACCTTAAACCCCACTAATCCACCATCGTTTGCTGATGTAAAATTAAAAGATGATTC
>VFJT01000108.1 GCA_009885935.1 Gammaproteobacteria bacterium | reverse complement strand
TATTGAGCGACAATTATCTTTGCCGGTCAGCGACAATTAAGATTGCCGGTTAGGGGGCATTACCGTATCCTGGTCTGTACTATTAAAAAACAGAAGGAAAGAGGTAATGCCAGGATCCTGGATCACCGAGCAACAGGCAGAGATATATATGAAAGCAAGAAAAAAAGCCCAGAAACAGATTACGGCAGCAGCAAAAGCAGGGATTTCAGAGCGCAGTGGGCGCAGCATTGAATCGGGGTCACGAAGTGATCCCAGAGTTACGGGACATGTTTGGCGTACACGCATTGACCCGCTAGAACCAGTATGGCAAACGCTGTTAGTCCCTCTTCTGGAACAACACCCTAAATTACAAGCTATTACATTATTGGAGCACCTCCAAAATAATCATTTGGGAGAATATCCGGACAATGTGTTGCGTACATTACAGCGACGTGTAAAACAATGGAGGGCCTTACAAGGTCCTGATAAGGAAGTCATGTTCCGGCAAGAGCATAGTGCTGGCCAACAAGGTTTATCCGATTTTACCCGATTGAAGAGCATCACTATCACCGTGGCAGGTATAGAGTTTAAACATCTGCTGTACCACTTTCGTTTGGCTTTTAGCCACTGGAGTTACCTGAAAGTAATTGAAGGCGGAGAGTCATTTACGGCATTGGCTGAGGGATTGCAAGAAGCGTTACAAAGATTGGGTGGTTCGCCATACGAACACCGGACAGACAGCTTGTCAGCCGCGTTTAAAAATCTAAGTAAAGAGGCACAAGATGATATAAATGCTCGCTACGATGCGCTATGTAAACAATATTCTATGCTGGCGACACGCAATAATCGTGGTCTAGGTCATGAGAATGGTAGTGTTGAATCGCCCCATGGGCATTTAAAACGGCGCATAGAGCAAGCCTTATTATTACGGGGAAGCTATGATTTTATTGATGCTGAGCAGTATCAGTTATTTATTGATGCAGTGGTCATGGAGCACAATAGACGCAATGCTAAAGCCATAAACCAAGAACGTAGCGTGTTGCAAGCATTACCGCAGCATAAAGCCGTTGACTATACGCAAGTGAGCGCTGTAGTGAGTAGTTCAAGCACCATTGATGTACGCAGAGTAACTTATACAGTGCCATCACGGTTACAAGGTGAAGTTCTACAGGTTCGTTTATATGATGATCGCTTATTGTGTTATCTAGGACATGTTTTTGTTATTGAGCTTAAACGTCTTCGCCCCGAAGGCGATACTCGTGGTCGAGTAGTAGATTATCGTCATGTTATCCATAGTTTGGTTAAAAAGCCACAAGCGTTTCGCCATTGTGTTTTACGAGATGACTTGTTACCCAACAGCGAGTACCGAGTTATCTGGAAAGCTTTAGATGGGCAATTAGCGCCTAAAGAAGCCTGCAAGCTCATGGTGGGGTTGCTGCATTTAGCGGCAAAACAAGATTGTGAGAAAGACTTGGCGCAGCATGTGCAAGCCTTATTAAATACAGGCAAAGCCATAGTGTTGAGCCAGTTACAGCAGGAATACACCAAGCAGATAGTCAATCATG
>VFJT01000118.1 GCA_009885935.1 Gammaproteobacteria bacterium | reverse complement strand
TAAAAACCTTGTCAAGTGTTTTTAGAGAAAATTTTAAAATATTTTTGCCTACTCGCCCCGTCATTGTGAGGAGCGCAGCGACGATGCAATGATGGGGCGAGTAGTTACACAATATGTTCATGGCTCTCAATACTCACTTTTATCGCAGCTCTTTCGAACTCTCGGTTGCAAAAGGCATTGTCCGTAGCAATGCCCTGTGGAAAATATCGTTCCATATAGGGGCTCCTATCGTATTGGGGGTATCATACAGATAGTGTCACACAGCTAGTATGATAAGTCAAACCTTAGCAGCCTAGTTGCGCCCAGAGGAAATCCGTCCTATGATTGGCTGAGGCAATTTAATTAGTTGCGACAGAACCTTTCTTTTTGAGACATAAAAAGTACCTTGCTAAAATTTTATATATAGTGCTTTTATTATACAGATGTGGGGCGGTTTTGTCACTTTTCGGATTTATAAAACACCGATTTAGGAGAGGTGTGTCTAATCCATTGAATAGATTGAATTTTCTCAAAACACATCCAGGCTCAATAAGGCCTCAGTGCTGAGAAATACTCATATTTTCTTCTTTTCTTAAAAAAATTGACGGCAGGCCCGTATTCTAGCAAAATAGACGATAGTTTAGCTACCGCGAGTCTTCTCCAATATGAAATGAGGAGCAACTTAATTTATGAAGAAAACCCTTAAAATAAAATGCGCGAGTTAAGTTATTTAGAAGCCTTTACTTCTGAAAACGCTTTGGTTAAACTCATATACCCTACTTACCAGCGCATCAGAATGAAATGGAACCAACCGATGCATAACTGGGCACTAGTGATTTCTCAGCTTGATATTTACTTTGAAGGAAGGCTAAAAATAGAGCTTTGATTGGGCTGACACAGTTGAGTGAACCTTCTCGACTATAACGCAATACCCCCCCCTCTTCTGCATATTCACAAAAGGAGGGTAGGGTTTGCCGGGGGCCCTGCTAATAAAATACACTATTTTAAAGTAGTCATGCATATTGTGCTAATCCGTTACCAAAAGACCAATTTTCTTTAGGAACCTCTACGATATTTATAAAAACATCTTCTATCCTAATCCCTATTCTCTCAACTAATAGTTCAGCTGTTTTTGAAAAAAAAGCTGTTTTCTTATCAACTGTTCGCGTATTGCTGGCTGTTACCTGAATAAATAACAAATCATCAGTACGTTTAATATTAAGACAGTTTTTCCCATGGTTTTTTCCGTAGTTAAAACTATCCTCTTCATGTTCATGAATTACCATGAATATATCGTTCTCTGGCACATCAAATGTTAATCTCATAGCATCATAAATGCTATCTATAACAGCATGTTTATATTCGCTGCTTTTCCCTTTTAGCATGGATACTCTTGTGAATGGCATATTAACCCCTGACTTTGTTAAATAACGAAAAACATTATTGCAACTATATTTTCAACTCAATTGTAGAGCACTTTTCTCCGTCAGACAAGCTAATTGCGCGGATGACTTTTTAAATCCAATATTATACTGCGTTATCTTTCTTTTCACCATTTTATAGACTCCTATTTCTCCGGCTAGTTTAACTTCTCTGTTTGGGAAAGTGCTGAGCTAATTTATGCGCAAGAAAATGGATATCGAACGACATCTTTCAGTATCGTTTAAAACCAGGATACAGTTTATTAACTGGTAATCCATTTTGAGGGCGGTAATTAATGAAAACAATTCCTTGATTTTATCTGCGTATAATGAAGTTGGTTACAAAAACATAGAATTGTCTAGTGAGGATGTTGTCTTAGGCAGAATGCTTGAAGCAAAGTGGTTGGCTTTTTGATTTAATATACTAAGTTTGCTCTTAAAACAATTTTCTTTCTTTTTCACTTGTAAATGGGTCAATCTTTATCCAATTTTGTTCTTTATCTTAAAAAAATTGACGGCAGGCTCGCATTCTAGCAAAATAGACCCTAACTTAGCACTGATCTGAGGTGATTATGCACAATTTTTTGGATTTTGAACGACCTATTGCCGAATTAGAAGCGAAAATTGAAGAATTAGCGCGTATGGGCGACGATGTGTCGGTCAATATCAGCGGCGAACTGCGGCGTTTGCAGGCCAAAAGCCGCGAACTCACCATGCACATTTTCGCCGATTTATCGCCGTGGCAAATCACGCAATTGGCGCGTCATCCCTTAAGACCGCATACCTTAGATTATGTTAGCCGTATTTTTACTGATTTTGATGAATTGCATGGCGATAGACACTATGTAGACGATAAAGCCATTGTAGGCGGCTTGGCTTATTTAGGAGATCGTCCCGTGATGATCATCGGCCATGAAAAAGGCCGAAAAACCAAAGAAAAAGTAGAGCGTAATTTTGGTATGCCGCAGCCCGAGGGCTATCGCAAAGCCTTGCGTTTAATGCACTTGGCGGAAGATTTCAATTTGCCGGTGTTAACCTTCATTGATACCGCCGGTGCTTATCCCGGTATTGCTGCCGAAGAGCACAATCAAAGCGAGGCCATTGCGCGCAACTTGTATGAATTAGCAGGTTTAAAAACACCGGTGCTCTGTACGGTGATAGGTGAAGGCGGCTCCGGTGGTGCTTTAGCCTTGGGCGTAGGCGATTATGTGATGATGCTGCAATACAGTATTTATTCCGTGATTTCTCCCGAAGGGTGTGCTTCTATTTTATGGAAAAGTGCCGAAAAAGCCTCTGAGGCAGCAGGCGCACTCAAACTCAATGCCGAGAGTTTATTAAAACAACAACTCATCGACAAAGTATTGCCAGAACCCTTGGGTGGCGCGCATAGGCAAGTCGATGAAATGGCGCAGCATTTAAAAACGGAACTCATTTTACAATTAGACCGGCTCACCACAAAATCCACTGAGGTATTATTAGCAGAACGCTATGCGCGTTTAATGTCCTATGGCCAACGTGTTCTTAAGTAAAGAAGCCTTCCTAGCGCCTTTAAGAGATAAGGTTATTCACCGTTGGTGCGTGGCTTTAAGCGGTGGCGTGGATTCCGTGGTTTTACTGCATTTTTTGCGTTATACGCTGAATACTGCTGTACCGATCATCGCTGTGCACGTCAATCATCATTTACAGACATCCGCATCCGCATGGCAAGATTTTTGTGCCGATCTGTGCCGTCGCTGGGATATCCCATTACACGTCGCGGATATTCAAATACCCAAAGGCGGTAGTGTAGAAGCGAATGCTAGATACTTGCGTTATGAAGCCATTTTTTCTCGTTTGACGGCAGGCGATGTAGTGTTAACAGCGCACCATGAAGACGATCAAGCCGAAACGGTGCTATTACAGTTATTACGAGGCGCTGGGCCTAAAGGTTTAGCGGCGATGCCTGAGCACACTGAAACTCAATCGGGCGTAATTCATTACCGCCCGTTTTTAGGCGTGACGCGTGCGGATATACAAGCGTATGCCAAATTACACCAACTAGAGCATATCAATGATTTAAGCAATGACGATACGGCTTATGATCGCAATTATTTACGCCAGTTAGTGATTCCTGTATTACGTCAGCGTTGGCCTAGTTATGCTAGAACTTTAGCGCGCAGCGCGGGGTTATCGGCGCAGCTTATGCAATGGGCAGAGCCATTGTGGTATGGGATTTTAGAAGAGTGCAGAGCGGAGCAGGATAATACCTTAGATCAAACAAGATTAGCCGCTTTGTCGCGCTATGAATGCAGTGCAGTATTGCGCTTGTGGTTGGAAGAGCAGGGTTTAGCCCTGCCTACAGAGGCACAGATGCAGCATCTGTTAAATTTGGTTTATAGTCGGCTAGGAAAAGTAAGCTGGCAAAATGTGGTGTTAACCGGTTATCAAAATCGTTTGTATGCATTATCTTCTAAAGAAATCATGCCACGTAGGGGTGAATTTTGCTGGCCTGATACTGAAAGTACGCTGTGTATAGATGACATTGTATTGCGCCGTGAGAAAGCGCTAGGGCTAGGTTTGGTTGTAGCCAATGGGGCTGATTGTGTCGTCCGCTTTCGTACACAAGGTGAACGTTTTCATGCCGCAGGTCGAGTGGGATCGCATCCATTGAAAAAACTATTTCAAGAATGGGGCGTGCCGCCCTGGCAGCGTGCGCGTATTCCCCTCATTTATGTGCAAGATGAACTGGTTGCTGTGGTCGGCTATGCTTATCATGCGCACAAGTTGGCAGCAGAAAATGAAATGGGCGTAGTTTTTTCTATTCTAGGTGTTGACAGCAAAACAAATATTCGATAAAATTCTTCCATAACAAATACTAAAATGGTTTTTAATTATGGACGACAAAAATAAATTGAAGGCATTCTTGTTCCATTTCTTTTTCAGGGCTACATAGCCACTTAAATTCTAGATACTAAAAACTCAAAGGGTGTGTGATTAATCAGCATGGCTAAGCCGTGCGCAATCATAAAATTAATATAAGGGAAAAATAATTATGGCTGCAATACAAGACGATGTTGTATTTTTATCAGAATCAGAATCAGAACATTCTGAGTTCTTACCAGAAGGCAACCTAGACAATTTTTCGATTGAACAGCGGCGTGTCTGTGAAAAGTTGGAGAAATACTCTAAACATTTACAATCACCAAATCGCCCATCAGAAAGTAAAGCATGGATTGCTCTAAAAGCATTAAATGTGATCCTCTCTTTTCTTGCCAGTAAAGCCTACGTTTCAGGATGTAAAGCCGCTTTTCCTAATAGGGAATTTGTAGCTTATGTAACTGCATTTTGCAGTGCTGTCACGTCAGCATTACCTACCTTATGGGCTGGGTTTAGTGTTATCGATAGATTAAAATCCGATGACCCATTAAAAAAAGAACTTTTAGACTTGCAAAAAGATGGTTGGTATTATGCTCGCCTTATATGGCCATCTGCTGCAGGAGCGTTGGCGGCAGTTCCTTTTGCTGGATTGACAGAAGAGTCTTCTACGAGCGGCATGCTCTCTACACTATTGTGGACATTAAATTCTTGGTGCGTGAATGCGGCATTGACCGTTTTTGCTATGCAAAATTTAACGAAGAAAATTCCTAGAAAATTAGTGCTTTCAAAAGAAGAGGAAGATATAGCTTGCAAAGTTCGCGGCGTATTTTTAGAAAGACTGAAAGCACAGCAATGGCGTGTTGCACGAGGAGACTTTAATGATTGTGACTTCACTTTGGCTAGTTTATTAGAAGGTACTACATCCGGTAAGGACCCTAGGTGGCTAGGAAGGACTATCTTTAGTGGGACTGGTATGACAATTGCAGCGTTGGGTTTGGTGGGTTATACCGCGGTGGATTATTCTTTTCTAAATAGTGCGGTTACTATTCCCATTGAGACAATTGATGTTATTACCAAATCTGTATTGACAGCCGCCTCTATGGTTCCGTTTGCTTCGTTGTTTGTCAATGGCGCAAAGGAAGTTTTCTCCAGTATTTATTTGATAGCCGAAAGTCTTTATGATAAACGCTTTGGGGAAATGATAGCGAAGAATCCAGCATATTACTTTTACCCTAAAGCGGCTGTAATAGGCGCTGTTGCCTTGTTGACAATGGCGGCACTCTCCGGTGTTACCAATGGAAATATGACACGAGAGTTGGCAACGGCTTTTTTTGAGAAAATTTCATTTGGGACAGTGCATATTCCAGTACAATTAGCCGATTTTTTTGGTGCAGATGCTTATGCTACCAGCGCGATGTTTAATGGCTCTGGCTCTGTGCTTGGCGCCTATTTCCCTGCCCTCGTGGCACTAGCCCGTTATTCTTCTTTTTTCTCGATGGGAAACCAAGAGAGCGCAATAAAGTTGGAGGCTTTTAATACTTTTGTGACTACCTTAGAGGAGATGGCATTAGAAGATATCGTATTACTGATTAATTCCCTTGATGAAAATCGCGCATCTATTTTAGAGGAAACGGGTGGCGATTTAGCGATACGGAATAATCTCGTTCAGAGCATAAACAGGCAATTTGCCGCTAAAAGAGAACAGGGGAAAGGTCTTGAAAGTGAATCAGACATGAAAGGTTTTGGAAGTGAATCAGACACGATGCTAGAGGACTGGACTCTTATAGGCGATAACGCGCATTCTGTTAATAGTACAGCTAGTTCTTCATCTGTTGATCCATTACTGCCATTGAATAGTTTTTATCGGGGAACAGGTGCCTCTACGTCTACATATGGAATATTTAGGGCCCCTAATAATAAGAAGGCAGATGCACTCGAGCATATAGAAGATTCTGCACGTTGTAGCTGCACTATTTTATAGCTACAGATCCTTATGATCGTAAGTCTTTCCTGGGCGTTGTTTGGCTTGGGGCGGCATAGTGCCGCGGCGTTTCAACAGTTTGTATACATAACTGGTGATAAACAGCACTAAGCCTATGGCCACGCCTATTAAGGCTACATAAGATAGGACAATAAAGCCTATAATGCCCAATATACAAAAAATCCCTAAGACGATAAAGGGCGCTATACGCGCTAAAAAACCACTATTTTTAGAAAAATCAAGGCGTTGTACCATCTGAACCCTCTGCGTTTGTGTCAATATTAGCTGCATTGTACCATAACATCATTTACCCTAGACTAATTTATGGGTATAATGACGCCTTCTTGCGAAAGTGGCGGAATTGGCAGACGCACTGGATTTAGGTTCCAGCGGGGAAACCCGTGAGAGTTCGAGTCTCTCCTTTCGCACCATTATAGAGTATTTTTAGAACAATTAGAGGTTGAGAAATGACGAGTGCAGTGCAATTAGAAAGCTTAGAAGGCTTAAAGCGCAAATTAACCATTGAAATGCCCTGGGACGATATTAATACCACGGTGAATAAAGAGATTAAAAAAATAGCCTCTACTGCGCGCATCGACGGTTTTAGACCCGGGAAAGTGCCTGTAAAAGTCATTGAGCAGCGCTATGGTGCAGCGATTCGCCAAGACGCCATGCAAAAAATCATTGATGAAAAATTAAAAGAAACATTTGCAGATAAAAAATTAAGTGTAGTCGAAATTACCAACATTGATCTAGAGCAAATTGAACCCAGCACACCATTTAAATTCAGTGCCTTGTTTGAGGTGTTGCCTGAAATCAACTTTAAAACCTTAGAAGGGCAAGTACTGCGTAAACGAGTTGCCACCATAGAAGAAAAAGATATAGACGAAGTATTGACGCGTCTACAGAAACAATACAAAGAGTGGGTAGAAGTGGATAGAGCCGCGGCTTTAGACGACAAACTAGTGATGGATTTTGTAGGCTATCGCGATGGTGAAGCTTTTGCAGGCGGTAAAGCGGAAGGCGCTGAATTGACCTTGGGTTCTAAACAATTTATACCCGGTTTTGAAGACAGTTTAGTCGGTGTTAAAAGTGGTGAGAAGAAAACCATTAGCGTTACTTTTCCCGAAGCCTATCATGAACCTACTTTGGCCGGAGCGGCAACCACTTTCGATGTGACGGTACATAAAGTGTTGACGGGTAAAGTGCGCGAATTAAATGAAGCTTTTGCCGAATTACTGGGCGTTAAAGAAGGTGGCATGGAAGCGTTGCGTGCCGAATTAAAGCAGGGTTTAGAGCGTGAATTAGCGGTGGCCTTACGGGTAGAAAACAAAAAGCGTGTATTCGATAAGTTGAAAGAACTAAACGCATTTGATGTGCCCAATGTATTAATACAAGAGGAAATGGCGCGTATTGCGCGTGCTATTCAAGCGCAAGCGGCTAAGCAAAAACAAAAGGTTAATATCAACGATATGGGCCGTTTTGCCCAGCAGGCGCGCGATAATGTGATCACCGGCTTGTTAATGCGCGAAGCCGTCACAGCCTTCAAGTTAAAGGTTGAGCCTAGTCACGTGACTACACTGTTAGAAGAAAAAATGAGTGCTTATGAGAACCCTACGCAAATGATGCAAATGTATTATAATAGCGAGGAATTGATAGAGCAAATTCAGGGTGAAGCAATGGAAGTCTTGATAGTCGATGCATTGTTAAATACCGCACAAATAGAAGAAGAGCAAGTTTCATTCGAAAAAGCAATCCAAGGCGCGCATGATCACGATCACGATCACGATCATGACCATGGGCACGACCACGACCACGATCACAAATAAATTAATTAAGGGTTAGCAACAAATGGATAAAAAACATTTTTACGCTTGGCAAGATCACATAGAAAAAAACGTAGGTTTAGTTCCTATAGTAATAGAGCAAACGGCGCGCGGTGAAAGAGCCTATGATATTTACTCACGTTTGTTGCAAGAGCGCATCATTTTCCTAGTAGGCCAAATTGAAGATTACATGGCTAATCTAATCACGGCGCAATTGATTTTTTTGGAATCGGTGAACCCCGATAAAGATATTTCTTTGTACATCAATTCTCCGGGTGGGGTAGTCACGGCGGGTTTGGCTATGTACGATACCATGCAGTTTATTAAGCCGGATGTCAGTACCTTGTGCATAGGGCAGGCCGCTAGTGCGGGCGCTTTATTGCTGTGTGCGGGTGCTGCGAAGAAGCGCTATAGCTTACCCAATTCTCGCGTCATGATCCACCAGGTTTCGGGTGGTTATCAAGGGCAGGCTACGGATATAGAGATCCATGCGCGTGAGGCATTATTTTTGCGTGAGCGTCTAGATAGTATCTTAGCCCATCATACTGGTAGACCGGCTGAGGAAGTTCGCAGGGATACTGAACGCGATAACTTTATGTCGGCGGAGCGGGCACTAGAATATGGCATGATCGATGAAATATTCTACAAACGTCGCACGGCAACAGAGCCGCCCCTTGAAAAATAGGCAAACCGCCTTCATGTCAGAAGGAGGGGCGAAACACTAGTCGTTTTGTTTATTTTAGCATAAATACTTTATGTTTAAAGTATTTTTTAGCAAGAAATAACAACAGCAACGTTATTTCTTGTAATTGTTAGTGTGAGGAGCTTAGCAAATACAGTTTATAGCTTATACTTTTAGTGTGAGACGGGACTAGGGGCTGTAAAGATTTATTGAAATACGTGGGAGCGGATAATGGTTAATAAAAAAGATAATGATAACAATCATGATGAAGACGGTACCTTGTTTTGCTCTTTCTGCGGTAAGAGTCAACATGAAGTACGCAAGTTAATTGCGGGGCCTTCTGTTTTTGTATGCGATGAATGCGTAGAATTGTGCAACGATATCATACGCGAAGAATTACAGCAGGAAGAAAGCGTAGACAACGATGGTTATCTACCGGTTCCTTCGGAAATTCATGAAATTCTAAACCAATATGTCATAGGCCAGGAACACGCTAAAAAAGTGTTGGCTGTGGCGGTGTATAACCACTATAAAAAATTGTTTTATCCACAATCCACGGTCACACTAGACAATGAAGTGGAGTTGGGTAAAAGTAATATCTTATTGATCGGCCCTACTGGTAGCGGTAAGACCTTATTGGCTGAAACCTTAGCCCGTATTTTAAATGTGCCTTTTGCCATTGCCGATGCAACCACATTAACGGAAGCAGGCTACGTAGGCGAAGATGTAGAGAACATCATTCAAAAATTATTGCAAAAATGTGATTACGACATAGATCGGGCGCAAAGCGGTATAGTTTATATAGACGAAATCGATAAAATTTCTCGTAAAACCGACAGTCCTTCTTTAACACGCGATGTGTCGGGCGAAGGCGTGCAACAAGCGTTATTAAAATTAATTGAGGGCACCATAGCATCGGTGCCACCACAAGGTGGTCGTAAACATCCGCAACAAGAGTTTTTGCAGGTGGATACCAGCAATATTCTATTCATTTGCGGCGGTGCTTTTTCGGGCTTGGAAAAAATCATCCAAGATAGAGCGAGTAAATCCAGCATAGGTTTTTCTGCCAATATACGCAGTGAGATTGATGAAAAGCAAAATATTGGCGATATTCTGGAGAAAGTTGAGCCTGAAGATTTAATTCGTTTTGGCTTGATTCCTGAATTTGTAGGTCGTTTACCTGTCATTGCAACCTTAGAGCAATTAAATGAAGAATCTTTAATATCAATCCTAAAAGATCCCAAGAACTCTTTAACCAAACAATACAAACGTCTGTTTGATATGGAAAGTGTAGATTTAGAGTTTAGACCCGAAGCTTTACAAGCCGTGGCCAAAAAAGCCCTAGAACGTAAAACGGGCGCTAGAGGATTACGCTCTATTTTGGAACATGTATTGTTGAATGTGATGTATGAATTACCCGGCTTGGAAAATGTTTCTAAGGTCGTAGTGGATGAAAATGCTATTTTAGGCAGAAACGATCCCTTGATCGTTTATCAACAAGCGGATGAAAGCACTGTCGAACATAAAAAACTGAAGAAACCTAAGGCCACAGTTCAGCGCAAAGCGGCTGAATAAATAACAGGATAAAAATATGTCAGATTCAACCTTACAGGCCGAAGAAAAATTAGTCATGCCCGCTCTGGCTTTACGCGATGTGGTCATCTTCCCCCATATGGTTTTGCCGCTGTTTGTAGGTCGAGAAAAATCGATCGCCGCTCTGGAATCCGCAGCGCAAGGCGAGAAATGGGTTTTTATGACAGCGCAAAAAGATTCAGATAAAGACGATCCCCCCAGCGAGGACTTATATGAATTAGGGTGTATCGGGCGCGTATTGCAAGTGTTAAAACTGCCGGACGGCACAGTCAAAGTCTTGGTTGAAGGTTTGCAGCGCGGTAAAGCATTAGAATATGTAGCCGATGAACCCTTTTACCAAGTGCAGGTGGAAGTGTTAGCCGATTTGCCGCTAAAAGAACGCGAAAATGAAGTGTTAAGCCATCTCATTTTATCTGAGTTTGAACAATACCTTAAAAACAATCGCAAATTGCCCGCGGAAGTCTTATCTTCTTTGATGGGTATAGACGATGCTTCTCGTTTGGCCGATAGCGTTATCGCACATTTGCCCTTGAAACTGATGGTAAAACAACGCTTATTGGAAATACTCGATGTTTCAAAAAGGGTAGAAGAACTCATCGCTTGCATAGGTTCTGAGCTTGAAATTATAGAAATGGAAAATCGCATTAAAGGCCGCGTCAAGGGACAAATGGAGAAAAGACAACGCGATTATTTATTGAATGAACAGCTAGAAGCCATCAAAAAAGAGATGGCGGGCGAGGAAGGTGCTGAAGATGAGATGCAACAGCTGGAAAGTAAAATAAAAGCATTGCCTGAATCAGTGCGTGAGAAAGCACAATCAGAATTAAAGAAACTAAATGCTATGCCACCGATGTCGGCAGAAGCCAGCGTATCTAGAAATTATCTAGATACTATGGTCAGCGTACCGTGGATAGAAGCAACGCCGGTGAATAAAGATCTGCGTCAGGCCATCAACATTTTAGAAAAAGATCATTATGGGTTAAAAGAAGTCAAAGAACGTATCATTGAATACATAGGGGTACAACAACGGGTTAAAAAAATCAAAGGACCTGTTTTATGCTTTGTAGGTCCTCCTGGCGTCGGTAAAACGTCTTTGGGTGAATCTATTGCTCGTGCCACAGGACGTCATTTTGCACGTGTATCCTTAGGGGGCGTACGGGACGAGGCGGAAATTCGCGGTCATAGACGAACCTATATAGGTGCTTTGCCAGGGAAAATCATTCAAAAATTGATTAAAGCAAAAGTCCGCAATCCACTATTCCTGCTCGATGAAGTGGATAAAATGGCGATGGATTTTCGCGGCGATCCGGCGTCTGCTTTACTAGAAGTGCTGGACCCTGAACAAAATAATACTTTTAGCGATCACTATTTAGAAGTCGATTATGATTTGTCTGACGTTATGTTTATTTGTACCGCCAATTCATTGAATATTCCCGATGCTTTATTGGATAGAATGGAAGTGATCCGTTTGGCTGGATACACCGAAGATGAAAAAATCAACATCGCTAAACGACATTTGTTGAGCAAGCAAATGGAAATGCATGGCTTAAAAAATAAAGAATTCAGCATGTCTACGGAAGTGTTGCAAGATATCATTCGCTATTATACCCGCGAATCGGGCGTGCGTAATTTGGAACGCGCTATTGCCAAATGTTGCCGAAAAGCGGTTAAAGAGTTATTGGTTAAAAAAGATCGCAAAAAAGTCATCATTACTAAACGCAATTTAGAACGCTATTTAGGGGTGGAAAAATTCAGATTTGGTAAGGCTGACGAAGAAGATCGCGTAGGCCAGGTCACGGGCCTTGCTTGGACACAAGTGGGCGGTGAACTGTTAACGATTGAAGCGTGTGCCGTTGCCGGTAAAGGTAAATCTACTTATACAGGGCATCTAGGCGATGTCATGCAAGAATCCATACAAGCGGCTATGACAGTGGTGCGCAGTCGCGCCAGACAACTGGGCATACAACCTGATTTTTATACCAAAGTGGATATTCATGTGCATGTACCCGAAGGGGCTACGCCTAAAGATGGGCCTAGTGCCGGTATAGGGATGTGTACGGCCTTGGTATCGGCTCTAACGGGGATCCCCGTTAAAGCCAGTGTTGCCATGACTGGAGAGATCACCTTGCGCGGTGAAGTGTTGCCTATAGGGGGTTTAAAAGAAAAATTATTGGCAGCGCATCGCGGTGGTATTAAGACCGTACTCATTCCCTATGAGAATCGTGCTGAGTTAAAAGAAATTCCCAATAATATTACCAAAAATCTTAATATTAAACCGGTGCGTTGGATTGACGAAGTATTAGCACTGGCCTTAGATCATTCACCGGAACCGTTAAAAGAAGAACCCATCGTAGAAAGCACTAGTATCAGCGATGCTGTTTTAGATAAAGTGGTGAAACGATCCCCTAAAACCCAGCGCCGTAAAGAAGACCGCCCACATTAAGGATCTTAAACTGTTATGCAATTTTCTGAGAACTGGTTACGCACCTGGGTAAACCCCGCTATTTCTAGCGAGAAAATAATTGCTTTATTTACGGCCTTGGGTCATGAATTAGATGAATGCACGCCTGTAGCCGAACATTTTTCTAATGTTCTGGTAGGTGAAGTTTTAACCGTTAAGCCTCATCCCGATGCAGACAAATTGCGTGTATGCGGCGTTCAAGTGCTGCCATTAGAAACGCCTTTGCAAATCGTGTGCGGGGCTAGCAATGTGCGTGTTGGTTTGAAAGTAGCGGTGGCGATGGTGGGAGCAGAATTGAGTGGCGGCACTGTTAAAATAAAACGTTCGTGTTTACGCGGCGTAGATTCAGAAGGCATGTTGTGTTCAGCCAGCGAACTGGGATTAACGGATAACAGCAGCGGTATTTTAGAATTGCCAGCTGACGCGCCTTTAGGCGAGGATTTGCGTCGTTATTTGCAGCTAGACGATCAATCTATACGCTTGGATTTAACGCCCAATCGCGGCGATTGTTTATCGGTACAAGGTTTGGCGCGCGAATTAGCCATTGCCAGCGGCCAGCCTTTTGCCTCGCCATTGACAGCCCCCTCGATTCAGGTAGAAAAACAAGCTACGCCTAAGGTATTTATTGACGATACGCTTTCTTGTGGTCGTTATGTAGGGCGCACAATCAGCGGCATTGATAATAGTGTAGCCACCCCATTGTGGTTAAAAGAGCGGTTACGCCGCAGTGGCCTCAGATCGCTATCGCCCGTAGTCGATGTCACTAATTATGTGATGTTGGAACTAGGCCAACCCTTGCATGCTTTCGATGCCGATAAGTTACAAGGCAATGTTCATGTGCGTAAAGCCCTCGCCGGTGAAAATGTAGCGTTGCTGGATGGCAAAACCATTGCTTTAGATGCAAACACTGTGGTCATTGCCGATGATAAAAAAGTATTGGCTTTAGCCGGAGTGATGGGTGGGGTAGAAAGCGCTGTGCAAAATAGCACAACGAATATTTTTCTAGAAAGCGCTTATTTTACGCCGCTGGCCTTAGCCGGTGTTGCGCGTCGTTACGGTTTACATACGGATAGCTCACATCGTTTTGAACGCGGTGTCGATTGGCAACTACAAGCGATGGCTTTAGATCGCGCTACAGAATTATTATTGGCCATCAGCGGCGGTAAAGCGGCGCCTGTGATTGAAGAGACTTCTGCTGCAGCCTTGCCACCAGAAGTTATCATTACCTTGCGCAAAAGTCGCATCACGCGTATTTTAGGAGTTGAAATCGCTAATGCTGACGTAGAATCTATTCTGCGTGGATTAGGTATGTCATTAGACTATGATAAAGAAAGCTGGCGTGTCATTGTGCCTAGTTTTAGGGCCGATGTAGTGGCCGAGATCGACTTAATAGAAGAAATTGCGCGTGTCTATGGCTATGATCGTATTGCTCATCAGTATCCACAGCAAGTATTGATGCCTAAGGCGGATAACAAACAGCAGCAAGACAGTGCGCAAATCAGCACCGCCCTTATGGCGCGGGCTTATCAAGAACTCATCACCTACAGTTTTGTAGATAAAAAGAAGGAAGCACTTTTATTTCCCGACAGAACGCCCTTGTCGTTGCGTAATCCGATCTCTGCCGATTTGGCGGTGATGCGCACTAGTTTATGGCAAGGCTTGCTACAAGCGGTACAGTACAATCAAAATCGCCAACAAGACAGAATGCGCTTTTTTGAGATAGGCCGGGTTTATAGTCCCATTATCGCAGGCTCCCATGCTTGGCTTGATAGGGCAGCCACAGAGGGTTATGCTGCTCCGGAATCCCTTATAGAAGATATCCACGAAGAGATGCGCGTTGCAGGCATTATTGCCGGCCAGCGTTGGCCTTTGCAATGGGGGCTCGCTGCGCAGAAAGTCGATTTTTTTGATATGAAGGGGGATGTAGAGGCCCTATTACAGCAATTTAAGTTACTGGAAGAATGCACCTTTAAACCGGAAAATAACCCCTGTCTGCACCCTAAACAGGCACTCGCTATCTACCACGGCAATCAAAAAATAGGCGAATTAGGGGCTTTACACCCCAGTTTGGTGGCACAATTCGACTTAGATGGCCCTATCTTTGTGTTTGAGCTCACATTAGAGGCCTTGGCACTGGCAACTTTGCCTAGGTTTGCTACACTTTCAAAGTACCCGGCGATTAGGCGCGATTTAGCTTTTACGGTGTCTAACGAGGTAACATACGAACGCATAGAAGCGGTCATTCGGGCGCAAATTGCACCGTTTGATGTTGTCGCTGTGCGCTTATTCGATGTTTACCAGGGTCAAGGGGTTGCCTCTGGTCATAAGAGTCTAGCCGTTGCCATGATGTTGCAGCATAGTGAGCGCACCTTGGTAGACGATGAAGTCAATGATTGGATGGCAAAAGTAGTAAATGCCCTGGCTACAGAGTTAGCCGCGGTATTGCGTAATTGACGCATGTACCCATCAAGATTTAAATTGGTGCGTAGGGGCAACCCCCTGTGGTTGCCCTAGTTAGGGCAGGCACGGGGGCCTGCCCCTACGTGGATCTTCATTGGTGTAAAGTAATGCGAAGGAGTGGAAAATGGCCTTAACTAAAGCAAATTTAATGGAACATCTGTGCAAAGAGATGGATTTAGATAGAAAAAACAGCCAAAAAGTGGTAGAAGCCTTTTTTACCCTAATCAACGATGCCGTCATTAACGAAGGCAATGTGTTGTTGTCTAAATTTGGTAAATTTATTACCCGCGATAAGTCCAGCCGTCCTGGCCGTAACCCTAAAACGGGTGAAGCTGCGGAAATAACGGCACGACGCGTACTGGTGTTTCATGCCGGTCAAGTGTTAAAACAACGTTTATCCGGTGTTTTACATGGCGATGCCGCTAACGACGAATAAACTCTCTAGCGCAAATCTATTGTAGGGGCGGCTCGCGAGCCGCCCTTTTTAATTGGGCACCGATATTTAATTATTTTGTATTCATTGATATGTCTGGTCGGGGTGACTGGATTCGAACCAGCGGCCCCTTGCACCCCATGCAAGTGCGCTACCAAGCTGCGCCACACCCCGAAGGACGCAATCATACCTTATGTGATATCTATTGTCACTATGAACGCTAAGAAAGGAAAGGGCGCCTCGCGAGGCGCCCCTACAAACACAGAACAGTTATTCTTCCCCAGGAGGAACACCGTTATCACGAGCTTCGTTGATAGCTTCTTTTAATTCCTTGCTGGGCTTAAAGTGTACGCTGTATTTTTCTTTAGCCACTAACTTCTGACCGGTCTTAGGATTATGAGCAGCGCGGGGCTTGTGATGGCGTAGGGCGAAGCTACCTAAGCGGCGGATTTCGATTCGTTCGCCATTCAATAAGCTTTCGGCCATTTTATCTACAATTAAATTCACAGCCATATGCGCTTTTTCTGGCCCTAGACTAGGGAACAGGCTATACAATTTATCGATCAATTCAGACTTAGTCATTATGTAACTCTCTGTAAAATAACACACTCTAGTAATAGCCTAGCAGAAAAGCGTGGTTTCGCACGGGTTTAGACGCAAAATAACTGCCCTTTTTAAGAAAACCATAAGGTTATGATGAAATAAGTGAGGTTAGCCCTTGAAAAATATTAAAAACATAATTAAAATATATATTATTTATTTGAAATGCTAAAAATAGCGTAGGGGCGACCCCCTGTGGTCGCCCCCCTAGGGCAGGCACGGGGGCCTGCCCCTACGCGCTGATTTATATTGTAAGGTGTAACTAGATGTTTTCTCATGGCCAACGGGGATTAAGTCTCATTGAATTAATGATTTCCCTCACACTTTTTGCCATCGGTATTTTGGCCATTATTCGCCTGCAATTTCTGTCTTTTCGCATTATGAACCAGGGCTTATTACGCACGGTGGCTATAGAAGAAGCGTCTAATCTGCTGGTACGCTACCGGGTTTTGCGCCAAGGAGAGGCTTTTAATGCCGCTTTTATACAATGGCAAAATGAGTTACCGCAGTGGCTACCCCAGGCAACCGTGGCATTTTCGGCCTTAGGGCCTTTTTGTAGCTTTCATCTCAAGTGGCAGCCGTTGGCGGCAGTGTTTAATCCAGATGGCGTGCCTTTGGACTTAGTCGATGAACTCGATTATTCCGGATAAGCCTGTGTTTACACACAGAACAATAACAGGTGCTTTGCTGTTAGAAATAATAGTGACCTTGGCTTTGTCGTTGATAGTCATGACGGTGATCATGACTATCCTGTTAAACAGCATAGAGCAAAGCCATTATCAGAGCAATGTGTTTTCCTTACAGCGCCAATTTGGTCGCGTATCTCAATTGTTTACTCACGAGTTCAGTGGCGCTGGCTATCGCGGCTGTTTGCGCGTTAATACGGATGAGGCGGTGCAAATACGCCGTGCCGAAGAAGTGCCGGCGGCTTGGCTAGGTAAGGGTTATCAGGCTAAAGCCCATACCATGGTGATACACATTGAAAAAATGGCGGTGTGGCATGATTACCTATTGATTGATCATGCAACAAACCAAAATCCATGGACTCTTTCTACACATCAACGCTTGAAGGCGGGCGATGCGGTGATGATTGCCGATTGCAAAGAGGCGCAATTAACAACAGTGCTTAACGCCCGCGTGCAAAATAATCAGCAGATTGTGAACACACCCAATAACAGCACAGCCTTTGCTGCAGGCAGTTATTTTGGTTTATGGCAAAGCAAAACATTTTATATTGCTAAAACCGATAGAAAAACGCGATTGGGCGCGCCGATTTGGGGATTGTATTCTTATGAAAACGGCCAAACTTACGAATGGGCCGATGGCGTTGAGGATTTGCAATTGAATAAGATTACAGACAATCAAAATCATACTGTATTAGTAACGCATATTTTATTGAAAAGTTTAGAACGTGTCACGCATCGCCCGCAGAATTATTTTTTTGCAGGACTTTCTTATCGCAATGACGATGGCCATTTGTATCAAGCGATGGAAGTGGATGTTCCTTTGCAACCTGGGGTGTCGTAAATGAAAACAAAACAACAAGGCTTTACCTTAATCATTGTGATGACTGTTTTAATGGTGTTGTCGTTGATTGTAATGGCCACCTTTGAACAAGCGCAATGGGTGAAACGCAGTCAATATTATGTATGGCTGCAGGTAAAAATGCAGGATAGGCTATGGCAGCAATTGGCTTTGGCCGAAGGGCAATTGCCGCAACGAGTAGCAACAGGAAAATGTTTCGTGCCGTATTCTGTGAGTAATGATTATTTTTTTATAGCTAACAATTCTTGGCCTACGGCGACTTGTATTGATAACGTGGCAGATGAACAAATAGGAGTCATTTACGAACGCATCATGACTCAGCCTTGTGCGCAAATTAAGGGCAACGTGGAAACGGGGGTAGACTTTTTTCGCATCAGCGTGCAGAGGCAATTAAAAGCCTCTGGACAAAAAATGCTGCTGCAAGCAGTGGAGGCAATGCCTTTTATGGATAATAAAAGCACACCAAAACTGGGTGATGGTATAATTTGTACAGAATACACCGTATATGAACCAGGCCAGCAGTCGTGGTTATTACAATGAAACCATTTTCCTGCTACATTTACCTTTGGCAATTTGATGTGAGGATATTGTGAGTAAAAGAGTATTAATAGTCGATGGGGCGCGCACCCCTTTTATACGAGCTAAAGGGCGCGGGCCTTTTTTAGCTTCCGACTTAGCCGTATCCGCTGCCCGTGCCTTATTATTGCGAGTAGGAGTTCTGCCTACACAAATCGATGAAGTGATTACCGGATGCGTTATGCCCAGTGCGTATGAAGCCAATATTTCGCGTGTAGTGGGTTTGCGGCTGGGTTTAGATGAATCCATACCCGCGTGGACGGTGCAACGTAATTGTGCTTCGGGGATGCAGGCGGTGGTGTCGGCGATGGAATCCATACAACGTGGGCAATCGCAAGTGGTGTTAGCCGGTGGTTGTGAAGCCATGAGTCAGGCACCGTTGTTGTTTAGTCCGGCAATGGTAGATTGGTTGCTGCGTCTACAACAACAAAAGAATATACTGGCCAAATTAAAAACGGGTTTGGCATTGAGGCCCCCTTTTTTTAAACCTATAGTGGCTTTATTGCTGGGCTTGAAAGATCATCAAGTCAATTTAGGGATGGGAGAAACGGCTGAGATTTTGGCGCACGATTTTAACATCAGCCGCCAAAAGATGGATGCATACTCTGTACAGAGTCACCAACGTTTCGCCGCAGCGCAAAAAGAACACCGCTTAAGCGAAATAGTGCCTATTTATGATAATCAAGGCCACTGTTACGATTATGACGACGGTGTGCGTGTAGACAGTAGTTTAGAAAAACTCGCTAAATTAGCCCCTGTATTTGATCTGCGTTATGGGCAAGTCACCCCAGGAAATAGTTCACAAATCACGGATGGCGCGGCGTATTTATTATTGGCGAGCGAAGAAGCGGTCAAGCATTATCGCTGGCCAGTATTAGGAGAAATCGTCGATTACAACTGGGCGGCATTAGATCCCAGTCGCATGGGTTTAGGGCCCGCGTATGCGATACCGCCATTATTAGCGCGCAATCATTTAACGTTGAACGATATAGACTATTGGGAAATCAATGAAGCTTTTGCCGTACAAGTGCTGGCTTGTATAGAAGCTCTGGCCAGCAACGAATATTGTCAGAATAAATTAGGGATGCCAAAAGCCCTAGGAACATTGCCTATGGATCGCCTCAATGTGGATGGGGGCGCTATTGCCTGCGGGCATCCGGTGGGTGCCAGTGGTGCGCGCATCATATTGCATTTATTGCACACATTACGGCAGCATAAAGCAAAGCAGGGTATTGCTTCTTTATGTATAGGCGGTGGCCAAGGTGGCGCAGTGTTGTTGAATACAAAAGGAGCGTGAGATAAAGTGATGGCTAAAACAAAAGTTTATAAAAATTGGTCCTTGCATGAGGATGAAAATAAAATTTTATGGGTGGCATTAAATGTGGCCAATGAAGAGGTCAATGTTTTAAATTTTGCAGTGTTGCAAGAATTAGAAACCATAGTGGCAGACATTAAAGCTAATCCAAACAATACTAGCGGCGTAGTCTTTATTTCGGATAAAGCGCCTGATTTTATTGTCGGTGCTGACGTTAAAGAAATTGCTGCGGTTAATGATGTGAATGATGCGGTCAGTCATATGCGTAAAACACAAACGCTATTTTCACAAATTGAAGCCTTGCCTATCCCTGTGGTGGCAGCAATCAATGGTTTTTGTTTAGGGGGTGGTACGGAGTTAGCTTTAGCGTGTCATTATCGTCTTGCTAGCGATGAAAAACATACCCAAATAGGATTGCCCGAAGTTAAAATAGGCATCCATCCTGGGTTTGGGGGTTCGGTGCGGGCTATACGTTTATTGGGCGTATTTCAAGGTATAGGGCTTGTGTTAGAAGGGCGTAATGTAGATGCGTTACAAGCTAAAAAATTAGGTTTAGTCGATGATGTGATGCCTTTACGCGAGCTACGACGGGCTGCAGTTTATTATATTCAACATAAACCTAAAGTGAAAAAAAATAGCTGGATGAATAAAGTGACGGAAATCCCTTTTGTGCGTAATTTATTGGGGGCTTTATTTAAGAAAAAATTAGCGACCAAAGTAAAAAGTGAGCAATATCCAGCACCTTATGCGCTAATCGATAATTGGGTCAATGTAGGTACACTGGAAGAAAAAGCGTTTGCTGCCGAAGCCGAATCTGTCGGTACATTATTATCTACGCCTACTTGCCGTAATTTATTGCGCGTTTTTTTCTTGCAAGGAAAATTAAAAGCAACGGGTAAAGAAGCTGATTTTAAAGTGCGGCATATACACATTGTGGGTGCGGGGGTTATGGGGGGTGACATCGCCGCTTGGTGTGCTGTGCACGGCTTGCGCGTAACTTTACAGGATCCTTCTTTGCAAGCCTTAGGTAGTGCAGTGTCTAGAACCTATGAACTGGCTAAAAAGCGATTAAAGAAAAAACATTTGATACAAGCCGCTGTGGATAGATTGTGTCCGGATCCCAGCGGAGACGGTATTGCGCATGCAGAGTTGATCTTAGAAGCCGCAGTGGAAAATCTGGCTTTAAAACACGAGATTTTTAAACAAATTGATGCACGTGCACGTCCTGATGCCATCTTTGCTACCAATACCTCTAGTTTACGCTTAGCGGATATCGCTAGCGTATTAACGCAGCCACAGCGTTTAGTGGGCATACATTTCTTTAATCCCGTTGCTTATATGCCTTTGGTTGAAGTGGTGAAGGGTAAGCATACGGATAAAACCACTATTGCTTATGCGGCGGCTTTCGTCAAACAAATTAAAAAATTGCCTTTGCCGGTGGAAGATGCGCCGGGGTTTTTAGTCAATCAAATTATAGGCGGTTATTTTGCTGAAGGGTTTAAGGCATTGGCTGCGGGAGAGAGTATACAAGTGATTGATGCGGCTGGACATTGTTTGGGCTTGCCTATGGGGCCATTGGAATTAGCCGATCAAGTGGGTTTAGATGTGTGCCTGGCCGTGAGTAAAAATTTAATTGGTGATGACGCCAAAACAGCACAAGCGGTGTTGCAGGGCAAAGTAGATAAGGGCGAATTGGGGCGCAAAACGCAAAAAGGGTTTTATAATTATGTTAAGGGTAAACGCGTGCGCGCTAAGACAGCGTTAGATCCAGAAAAATTGACTGTATTGGAACGGCAATTCTTTTTAGGGATGTTGAATCGTGCTCTTTTATGTTTAGATGAGGCTGTAGTGAATAGCGTAGACTTGGTCGATGCCGGTGTTGTTTTTGGTGCGGGCTTTCCTCCGTTTCAAGGTGGTATCTTACAGTATGCCCGTACTATGGATAAGCAAAACTTGGCTAAGGAATTAGCCTGCTATAGAAGTATGAATGTACAAGCCGTTGAAGCGACCTCGGCGTGGAAGCTGTTGTGGTGATAGTCTCTATTTGTAGATGCGATCTTATCGTAGGGGCAGACCCCCGTGTCTGCCCTGGCAGGGCGAGCACAGGGGCCCGCCCCTACGAAAAACAATGCACAATATGTGATTTGATTTGTAGGGCAGCACACTATATGATGCATAGTTGCTGGGGGGTAATTTAATGTTAAAAAAATGGTTGTGTTGTGTTTTACTGGTGTTAGTCATGACGCCTGCGTTTGCTATTGTTTATAATTTGCCCATAAATGGCGATACTATAGTGGGCAGTAACCAAGTTGCCACTGTAAAGATAGGGGATAATTTAAGCGCTTTCGCACGCCGCAATGATGCTGGGTATTATGAATTGCTGGAGGCTAATCCACGCTTGGATCCAATGCGTTTGCCCTCTGGGATGCGTTTGTTGGTGCCACATCAATTCATATTGCCTGATGCGCCTAGAGTAGGCATCGTGATTAATCTAGCCGAATTACGCTTATATTATTATCCGCCGGGTTCAAATACGGTCATGACTTATCCTATAGGGATAGGCCGTGTGGGTGGCAACTGGCAAACCCCGACCGGGCAACTGACTGTTATCCAGAAAAAACAAGATCCAGATTGGCGCGTGCCGCGGTCGGTGGCTGAGGATATGGCCAAAAGAGGCATTATTCTGCCGGAAGTCATTCCTGCAGGCCCAGACAACCCATTGGGCGCTTATATGATGCGTCTTAGCAATTATACTTATCTGATCCACGGTACCAACCGCCCTCAGGGTGTGGGCCGTAGAACCAGCGCTGGTTGTATCCGTATGTATCCAGAGGATATTGAAGAATTATTTGCACTGGTACCGGTGAGTACAAAGGTGACTATTGTGAATCAACCCTTTAAAGCGGGATGGTTAAATGGTCAATTTTATTTTGAAGCCCATGAGCCATTGCGTGAGCAACGGGCTACCTATGCGGGTCATTACGATAGTTTGTGGAATGCAGCGATTAATGACGCCACGGCCAATCGTGCTGCCAGTGTAGATTGGAGTAAAGTGCAGAGCTTAGTTAAAAAACAAACGGGCGTGCCAGAAGCTGTCGGTCTAGCGGCGGGCCAGCCAGCAGTGGCTGCTGCTGATGGATCTACTAAAGCCGCATCTTGAAAGACAAGGAGTGTAAATACAAAATGGCCAAACGATATTTAGTTTGTCTACTTTTAGCAGGCCTGTTGGGTGCAATAATAGCACCTACGGCGCTTGCTGCAGTTTATAATCTGCCTGCTAATGGGGATACTGTAGTCGGCAGTGATAAAAATGCTGCGGTCAAAATGGGGGATACGGCCACTAATTTTGCACAGCGTAACGATATAGGTTATTACCAATTGTTGGAAGCCAATCCCTATCTGGATCCATTGCGTATGAGCACTGCTTCGCGATTATTGGTGCCGCATCAAGCCATATTGCCGGATGCGCCTAGGGAGGGGATTGTTGTTAATTTAGCCGAGTTACGCCTGTATTACTATCCACCGGGTTCAAATACTGTGGTGATATTTCCTGTAGGCATAGGGCGTATAGGCAATGCGTGGCAGACGCCTATTGGAGAGCTGACCATCATTGAAAAGACAAAAGATCCCGAGTGGCGTGTGCCGCAGTCGGTTGCTGAGGATATGATCAAGAGAGGAAAACCCATGCCTGAGGTTATTCCTCCAGGCCCAGACAATCCATTGGGTGCTTACAGGATGCGTTTGAGCAATATTACGTATCTGATTCATGGCACGAATCATCCTTATGTGGTGGGACGTAGAACCAGTGCGGGTTGTATCAATATGTATCCAGAAGATGTGGAACAATTATTTAATATGGTTCCAGTGGATACCAAGGTGACTATCGTCGATCAACCTTTCAAAGCAGGGTGGTTAAAGGGTAAGCTTTATTTTGAAGCACACAGGCCGCTGCGCGAAGACCGCTTCTATTATGCCGGTCGCTACGATAGTTTATGGAATGAGGTACTGAAAAATGCTACGGCCGAGCGTGTCGCCAGTGTAGATTTAAACAAAATAGTCACTTTAGCCGAGAAAGAAACGGGTGTGGCAGAAGTGGTGGGGCAGGTGGCAATACCACAAACACAAGCTACTGTCGCGGCAACCTAAAATTCAAGCCGTGAACATCCACTGCATGGGTTGAACGGTAGGGGTTGATATCCAATCCGCCGCGTCGCGTATAACGCCCGTAAACAGATAATTTTTTAGGTTGGCAGCGTTTCAAAATATCTACAAATATGCGTTCGATGCATTGTTCGTGAAACTCATTGTGATTGCGATAAGAAACGATATAACGCAATAAACCTGCATGATTGATTTTATTGCCTTCATAGCAGATCTGCACACTGCCCCAATCCGGTTGGTGGGTGACTAGACAATTGGATTTGAGCAGATCAGAATACACGCTCTCGCTTACTACAGTATTTTCGGTGTGTAAAAAATTAGGATCGGTATTATAAGTAGAACATTCTATATCGAGTTCATCTAAGCACGTTCCTGCAAAAGCTGTTTTCATCGTCGGACTGTGCGCTGAATTTAATGCATGCAGTGTCACGGTTACGGCGGTTTTCAGCCTAGGTTCCAAATCATTTTGAATGGTTTGGATGACCTCGTCCGCAGATTTAAACTTAAATTGATTAAACGAGTTAAAATAGAGTTTCAATGATTTGGATTCAACGATAAAAGGAGAATTGCAATCATACATGATTTCGGCGATAGCGACGATGGGCTTACCTTTTTCATTGAGCCATGAGACTTCATAATGGTTCCAGCAATCGAAACCCACAAAAGGGGGTGCATCGGGATCAATGCCAATTTCTAGACGTTTGCCGGTTCTGGAAATAGGGCACAGATATTCTGCACTGTAGCTTTGCGGGTAAATGGTTTTTTTGCCTAGTTCAGAAACAGTATTCATTGTATTTATCTTCAAATTTATAGTAACGAAACCCAATTCTAGCTAACTTAAAAAAAAGAATCAAGCAATTTAGCTGCACTACTAGAAGGGTAAGTTTTTTTGACAATGAGCAGAAAATAGCTTTAAACAAGCGAACGCAAAAATTTATTTTTTCCGTGACTTTTTTCTGTAGACCCATTGTTTTCCCTGATTCGTTAGACGGTAGCGCTGTAAGCTGCTTTTGGGCTGGTTTGGTAGGGTCATTTCCAGGAATCCCGCGGTAATAGCCGGTAGTACATACGCTTTACGGAAATAATCAGCATTTTTTAGACCTATTGCGTTTTGCAGCGCTTGGCGGCTCATCTCTCCTTTAATAGCCTTGAGTAAGGTCGCAATTTCCATGGTGACTTCCATGGTGACTTCCATGGTGACTTCCATGGTGGGGCTTTCTGCCAATGGATGCGCTGGTAGCCGAATTACATAAGCAGAGCGATCATCATCGGTTTCAAATAGCGGCGCAGGCGACCCATTATCAGCCATGGCCTTTAAAATTTTGGGTACACCTGTTGAACGTCCTTCGGTTAGTTCTAGTTCTTTTAAAAATTCACCAATACGTCGATTGCGGTAACGGCGACTTACGGCGCGGCCCGCTGAAAAGTCTGCCAATCGAATAGAGCGATCGGGCCCTGGAAAACTTAGAACTACCAATTCACTACGACTGATACGTACTTCAATGGGTTCGCGTTCTTCATAGGAACGATGATAAACTGCATTGACTACCGCTTCTTCAATTGCTGCATAAGGGAAGTTCCATACTCTAGTGGCTTCTGCTCGATTGGGGTGCTTGAGAATCGTTTGATGCAAATAATTGCGTTGAATATAGTCAAGTGCTTCACGTGTCATGCGATCCAGAGGGCCTTTAAATATTTTTTCATCAAAACGGTTACCATTTGCGCCTTCTGGAAACCATACCACATCAATTTGTGTGTATGGAAAAAAGCGATCGGGTGTTTCATTGAAAAATAATAGGCCAACATTTTTTGGCCAGGGCAATTCTCTAGGTCCACCCAACAGGTTCATTTGCCATCCTAGACTTTCTACCGATGTATTAACGGTATCATCGGCCAACGTGCTGCCCACTTCATGCAAATACGCCAACATCAGTGGCTTGGATAAATCATTGATCTGCGCATGTTGTGCGTAACCGTCGTCGAATGGTATCTTGGCGGTTAGATTCAGTAGTTCTCGTTGGTCTTCCCCTTTTGCTTCAATTGTATTGCTATAGCGGCGGATGTAGTAGTGCCAAGTTTTATATTTTGCTTTAATGGACGCTGGGGATTTATACGGTCGGTGCATTCCGCCTGGGGCTCTTAAGACGATAAGCTCGCGGTCTTCCACTGTTTCTATCGTTAACGTAGGAAAGTAAGGTGGTTGAATGAGTTGGCAAGCAGCCAGTAATTCTTGTTGGATCTTGTCGAGCTGCTTGTTTGGCAGACCCGCAGGCGGAAATAGGGGCTGGCCGTGAACATCACAATCTTGCCCAAGCACAATATAACCGCCACCAAGGTTTTCAAAATCATTGGCGAATGCGCAGAGCGTGCGAATAATTGAATCAGGATTCCAGCCAGCCTTGTATTCAATGCGATCGCTTTCAACTTTACGTTGATATAACAGATTGTTCAAAGTAAGGGGTAGACGGTTAGACATTTTACGATCCCCCATAGGCTCGTTTTTTTGGTGTTGACTTCAGATGATGCATGGAAGTTATTCCATACATCATCTGATCTGAAAGGGGGGGAATATACTCAATAATCCTGATTTTAACTAACTTAAAAAAAAGAATCAAGCAATTTAGCGGCACTACTAGAAGCGTAAAATTTCTAAAGAGTAAGAGCGGCTCCTGAGCCGCCCGTATTTATGCCGCCAATTTTAACCCGACAATGCCGATGACGATAAAGCCCACTGCTACCATGCGTGCAGCAGTTGCCGGATCTTCAAACCAGATGATACCCACCACAAAGGCACCTACGGCGCCTATGCCTGTCCAAACAGCGTAAGCGGTACCCATAGGGATCGTTTTTTGTGCCAAAAACAGCAAGAAGCCACTTATCGCCATGGTGGCAATAGCAAACACAGCCCACCAACGATTGTTTAGTGCGAGTTTCAAGCCTACAGGCCAGCCGATTTCACAAACACCTGCGAGAAATAAATAGAACCAATTTATCATTATCTGCTATTGCCTTTATAGGTTATGGATATATTCCATTATACTTGAAGATGCAAGAAAGAACGTAGGGGCAGGCCCCCGTGCCTGCCCATGTCCAAATATGCACAAATATCTAATCATTTTGCGTCATTTATCCATAGACCATTCAAACAAATCAAATAACATTTTATTTATAAATCAACACGTTACGTTTTTAAAGCGCAAAACTGTCCAAAAATGTTGCAATTAAAACGATTATTGTGTTAAAATAGTACAAAATTGTGCCTTAAAAGCTAGATTAATTATTAGAAGTTATAGTGAAGGTGAGCGTATGGCTGGTGAGCTAGATGAAAAAGGTCTACTACAACAAATAGAAGATCTGCTTGAAGATATGCTGAAAAAACTTGCATCGATGGCAAATGATGCGGCACGTCTTGCTTTTTTTACAGGCACTGTTTTACCCCTACTTAAAGTACTGCGCCCACTCGCTTCCCTCATCCCTAAAGTAGGACCAGTAATAGAAAAAACAGTTGGAATTATAGAAAAAACTTATCCTTCCCTTTGGAACTTTAATGATGCGGGCTTTGAGTCCACAGCTGCATTGTCTAAATCTGAATTGAGTGATTGGGATAAAGCCCACTTATTTTCTGCCGCACAGTTGACGGCTTTAACGGTAGTAGGACTCGCGCTGGGTATGCCTGCTCTGGGTGCCATAGGGTTTGCTGCGAGCGCTTGGATTTCTTTTGCAGAAAAATGTCATGAGTATTCTCTTGCTCAACTTAGAACAAATCCGCTGTATTTAGCTGAAGAAAAGATAGCAGAAATAGAAGCATTGCAGGCGGATACTACAGCTAAAGCGAATCCAATCGAGATCAATCAAAAAATAAATCTTCTGATAACCCAAGTGGATGCTTTGTTGAGTTTTGCTAGAACTCAAGCTACAGATCAAGCCGAGATGTCAGAGTTAGATGACAGGTTTAACGTCATCAGGAAAGAAAATAAACTTGCAACTCCTGTTAATGGTCAAGGTGCAATAATTTTAGAAGATGAGCAACAAAAAACCGCTCTTGCTCAATCATTAATCGATGAGCAAGAAGAAAAAGTAAAAAGCTGTAAGAAAGAACTTCCTGTTTTAGGGGCCGCTGCGGTGGTGATGACGGGAGTGGCTATAGTGGCGGTTATTGCTACTGTGGCTATTGCTGCAACGGCAATTGTCGCGGTTGCACCCTATTTGCCCGTTATAATTGGACTTGGGTTGCTTATTGGTACGCTGGCTGTGGGTATGGTGAAACTCGGTGAGGTATTAGAGGATAAGTATACCAAGGCGGCACGAGAGCATGCCAAGCTTAACGGTGTAGAGGCACTTTTACAAACAGCTCTAGAGAGCAAAACAAGCAACTTAAACTCTACACACGCACAAACTTACCTTTCTGAAGAACACAAGGAAGCGTTAATGAACAAGCAGGCAAGGCTTCAATATACGAGGCTTGATTATGCTAAGGATCTTAAGGAGGAGGCCGGTGCTAAAATTTCTAGAGTAGCTTCTACAGTCAGTAAAGCGTTTTATTCATTTTTTGCTACTGAAACGCCAAGTAGTGGTACAGTTAATATTCCTATGGTTCCAACTCTCATAAAGATGCCTTCCCATACCAATTAAAATCGAACGGTTATATTATTAATAAAACTTCTATTCCTTCCTGAGCAAGGATTCTCAGTTTTCTGGACTTCACTAAAGCCGCTTAATATCCACAAAACCTTTAACAAAGATCTTTACATCAAAAAAACGACACAAGAAACATTCTTTTATCAGCCAATCAGTATAAAAATCATACTAAACAGAATTTATTTATCAATATTTTCAAAAAGATGGGTCTTATGCACTATTATTTAAAATAAACGTTTGATATTATGAGAGTTGTACAGAGATCTAACACCAGAATCGATCACAACAGATAAAGAGGGGTGCTAAAATGTCAGCGGAACTACACAGCGAACTTCAGCGACTGCAAGCAGCGCAGCCTAAACTCAACACACAAGAACAGTATCAAAAAGCTATCTTAGCCGTGAATGCTTACATTGAAAAGATTACTGTGGTGATCATAGAGCATGATGAAAAAATGTCTACCACAGAATCGAATAGCGTGATTTCTTGGTTTTTGGGACCGGATGAGAAGTTAATTGCCTTGAAAAATGAACGAGCACAGTTACTTCAATTGCAAAATGAAGCTCAAATGCTGTCGCCCCCATTATTGCAGGCTGAAGCAAAATGGCAAGAAGATAAACAAAAAGAGCAACAGGATGAAGCATTAAGACGATTAAGACAATTAAGAGGATGCCTTATTCAGGAGAAGCAGAGTTCAATTAAATGTAATTTTGAAATTTTAGACGATGAAGCATCATTTAATAGCATTGAAGCAACGGCGGGTATGATTTATGTTGCTCCTATAAAAGACAGGATATCTGGGGAATATGCAGGCCGATATATTTGTAAGATTTTAGGTCAAGATGGCCAACCAGCTGTGCCATTTTATATTGAGGCTGGAATAGATGTCTATGATATTGTCAATGCACGAGTACTAAAGCAGCAGTTTCAACAGGAATTTGAATCACTGCGGACTCAGCCTAAACCTAATACTGTAGAAGAGTATGTAGCCGCTATCGATAAAATTAATGCATATAATAAGAAATTGGCTGCAGAATTAGAAAAAGCGAAGTCCTGGAGAATATCTAATTCTGGCCGATTAGCATCATTGGGGAGGCAAAATGTAACAGAATTGCGTGAGTATCTGAGAAAATTGCAAGCCGATGTGCAAAAATTATTGAATACGCTAACAGAAGCTTTGGTTATGCTGCTTGTTACAGAATTTGAAGAAAGGTTGGAACAAGCTCAAAATCAGGAATCTATAGATGGATGGGAGCACGCTTTTCGCATTACAATGTCACGAGGAGAATATGCAGCAGTTAAAGAACAAATTTTGAATCATGAAGAGATTGTTAGACTAATAAGAAAAGCTCAAGATATGGCTGAAAGACTGTTAATTGATACACAGAATGGGCTTGAAGGTGAAAAATATACAGAAGAAGAGGAAGCAACCTATCCTTTACATGCGCTTATTTTAAATGCAGACGATCCCTTATTAATTAAAGCGCATGTTGATAGCCTAGATGAAACCCAAAAAGCTGCGATCGCCCAAGAAAGAAATTCTAGAGGACAAACTCCTTTAACGGTGGCCATTGTGGGCGGTAATCCAGAGAAAGTAAAACTGCTTTTTAAGTTATTTCCAGATTCATTAGAAATGTCTCAAGATAGAGCGCTTGAAAAATGGCGCAATATGAATCCTAGCATTGTTCTTAATCCAGAAGAATCCAGTGTAGAAGGCCAAAGGCTAAAAGCGATTAAAGCACCTGAAATAGCTTGTGCAGAATTTAAGGAAACTTTAGGTGAGTTAGAAGATCGTGCAGACAAAACATTGAGCATAGAAGAGTGTAAAAAAATTATAGATGAAATACAGCAATATTGTGATGCGATAGACCGATGTTATAAGGAAATAGATTCTCGTGAGGATGGATCTAGTATAACAAATTTTAGATATAAAAACCAGCTTAGTGCCTTTCGAACTGAAGCACAACGATTAGGCGAGCGATTCAATAAAGAGTATAAGGTTTTAAAGGAGCAGGAAGAAGCTACGGCACATCTTGCATCTTGTACACGGAATTTTGATTCTTTGGAAACTGAATTTAATGATCCGCCTGCAAATCAAGACGAACTCTCTAGAAGCTTGAGTGCTTATATTAAAGCCAGAGAAGACGAAATTGCTTTAGCACAAAATGGCACCGCGATGTTTGGGTCTATAGAAACCAAACTTTCTGAACTTAAACAAAAAGCCGAAACACTAAAGATTTTACTTGCAGAAAGGTCAAAGCTTATCTCTCAATTTCAAGCGAAACTGGATTTAATTGTCAATCCAAATGGCGGTGATATTCTAAGTCAATTAACAGATTCTGTTAGACAGATAATAGTTGGGGATGAAGTCTCTAGCAAAGAAAAACAAAAATATAAACAAATAGATAAACAGCTTGAGGAGTTTCTTAAAGAAATAGATGAAAAAAAATCTGAAGTTAAGAGCTCAGATAGGGTTCTTGCAGCAGAGCTAGATAAAATTAAACTAGATGCTCAACGAATGCAGAAAAAATTGGATGAAGAGAGAACTTTTGCAGGATATTTATTTAAACCTCTGCCAGAGGGTAAGCCTGAGTTGCGGCAAAATGTGATTTATGTTTCAGAAAAAGATGGTTGTGCTTTATGTCAAGGTTTAGATCCTGAAGGCCGGCCTTATGAAGAGAAAAAACCGATAAACCCTCAAATAACGCTAGATGAACAATTAAAAGCTCCTGATTTTCAACGAGCTGCTTTAAAGATCCTTGCTAATCAAGGAATGGTTTCATACTCTCCGCAGCGGGATTGGCAGTTTGTTCTGGAGAATCTTTGTCAAGATTTAAATGCAGCTAAAGTTTCCCGTAGAGCAGGGAATTTAGCATTTCTTCATGAAGCATTGAAGGAAATGGGTATTTTCTGTGAAGGTGAAGAATATTACCTCAAATTAAGTGAGGCAAAAAACCATCTTGAATATAACGATTATCTATGTAATGAACTATCTCTTATAAAAGCTGCTTTTGATCCTAAAGAGGCACAAGAACGCCAAGAAACAATCAAAAAGCTTTATGTTCAGCAATTTAAGTTGAATATTGCAACTGATGCAGAGCCATTTCTTGATTTACCTGCAGAGTTACAGAAAGCAATCCGGATGGTAACGGAATTTCGGGCTGAAGACTTAAAAGAAGTGTTTGATGTAGAAGCTGCTCAGAAGCAAGCTGAAAAAGGCTTAGATGAAGAAGGTTTAGCGAATCTACATAGTACAAAAGAGCAGATCGACGCGTATGCAAAAGAGAGTGCTGCTTTGGTTGAATTACAGAGGAAATTGGAGACTAGTACGGCAGAAATTAGAAGTCCAGAGGTACGAAGAAAGAGTACAGCTCTAGAGCAGTTGGAAGCAGAGAAAAAATTAATCATTGGCAGAAAAGAACAATTTTCTAACGATAAAGAAACTCTCCTAGAGAAAGAATCAGCATTTAAAAAAGAGGATTCTAAGTTAAGCGCAGAAAAAACTAAACGTGAAACACTTGAGGCGGATATAACCCAGAACGGAGCAAGCCAGAAACAAAAGTTGGAAGAACAAAAGGGCATAGTTAAGCAGGCGCTTTCTGATCTTTCTAAAAAGTTTCCTAAAACATTTTTTTCTTTTGTCACGCGATTCTTTATACCAGAGGTAAGGTTAGCCGTTGAGATTGCTGCAATCCAAGAGCAGGTAAATAGAAACGCAGGCTTTGACCCTAAAAATATTCTAGGGCAAATCAAATCCGCTATAATAAGATTTGAACAAGAAAGTGGAGATAGTCTAATCTTTGGGGCGGAGAGTGAGAAAATTATTTCCGCTCAGAATGCAAAAGAGTCTTTTTCGGAAAATGAATCAACATTTATTAAAGAAAATAGCACATTGAAAGATAAAGAAGAAGAGCTTAAAAGGGCTCTCCCTGGGGCGCAGAAAAAAGAGAACTTGTTAGTTAACGCTCAATCTAATTTGCAAAATGCAATTTCTAAGCTTAAACTGCTGGTTTCAGATGAAAAAGAGGAAGAGCTTGTAGAAGCCGAGGCAGATTGTGATAAAAAAATTAAGGAATTAAAAACAGCTCTTGAAACTGCTTCTGCAGAGAATAAAAAGCTTCAAAATGAAGTTGAAGCAAAACAAAAATCTGTTGGGGAAGTTAAAGTAGAGCTCATGAAGCGTAAAAGACCCTTGACAGAACGTCTTTATGGAACAAAATCATCTGGTGATGTAAGCGCACTACAAAGAACACTTGCTACGCTTGATGAAAATTATAAATCTCCGTCGCAGGGAGCTGTACTTACGCAAGATGCCTCTGATGTTAAGCATAGACTAGGTAGATCTTCAAGCATGAGTGCACTTCTTACTGATAACCAGACGCAGTCATTTATGGGTGTACCATCTAGCCGCTCTTTAGATAGCCGACAAAGTTGTATTTTAGCTGGTCCTGGGATGTTTTCGCCAAGTCCTCAACCTTCTAGCCCAGAGAGTGAGCGATTTGCTTCAGATGAAGATACTACAGACACCGAAGGCGGGTTGACGCCGTCTGAAGTTTCGCCAGCGTTTGAAAGAAAAGCGGAAATATTGCAAAGAAGATCATTAGGCCAACCGGCTGAAAATAGCAGCTTGTTCTCACCAGAGAGTCTACCCAGAGCTTCTCAGAATAGCCAAACCTTTCTTCCTGATAAGACTAAACAACGACAGGCAGAAATGGAGAGAAACGCTTCTTTTCTTTCTTTTGGTAAGATTTTTGATTTCGGATAGAGAGTGTAAAGCTGATTTAACGCCGCAGATGAGATGGTAGTTACTAAGTGAAAGGAAAATGTTGATAGCTTACAACTTCACCTTCATCAACCGCGCCTTATCGCGCGCCCAATCTTTGTCGCGTTCGCTGGCGCGTTTATCATGTTGTTTTTTACCTTTGGCGAGTCCAATGTTGATCTTGATGCGATTGTTATGCCAGTGTAAATCCAGAGGAATGAGGGTATAGCCTTGGCGCTCTACGTAGCCTATTAATTTATGCAACTCTGATCGTTTCATCAGCAATTTGCGCGTGCGATCAGGCACCGCTTTTACATGGGTTGAGGTAGTATTCAAGGGGGTAATGTGGGTGCCTATCAGCCAGGCTTCGCCATTTTTGAGCACTACATAGCTATCGACGAGTTGTACTTTACCCGCACGTAAACTTTTGACCTCCCAACCTTCTAACACTAAACCCGCTTCGAAACGCTCTTCAATCTGATATTCGTGATGGGCCTTTTTGTGTAGGGCTATGGTCGAATTTTGTTTTTTGTTTTCATTAGCCACGATACTGTATGCAACCTCTACGATTGCCTCCCGATTAATTGACCCAACAGTATAGCATATCTAAAACAATGAATGCAGCGGGGTGATGTTCAGCAAAATCCGTAACCCTTGAAATGTATGAATGCATAATATATAATTATATTTATTGATATCTCTTGAGAGTAATAAGGACTAAAGAGTGGTTGGTATACGTTCTAAACATGATGAATTTTTTAAAGCAATGATGAAAAACTTGTCTATAGCACAAGATTTTTTTAAAACACGCTTGCCCCAGAAGGTACTGAACCTTATTGATTTACCCAGTATACGCATAGAGGAGGCTAGTTTTATAGACAAAGAATTGAATGGAAGCGAAAGTGATGTGCTGTTTAGTGTAAACTGTGCGAATTCTGAGAAAAAAGCTTTTTTATATGTACTTTGTGAACACCAAAGCAGCTCCGACGCACTCATGCCGTTTAGACTGATGTATTACACCCTGCAAATTTTAAGGCGGTATGTGGCCTTACACGAAAACGATGAGTTGCCTTTGCCCTTTGTTTATCCCTTAGTGGTGTACAATGGTAAGCGGCCGTGGTCGCACGATCGAAGTTTTTTTGGGCAGTTTGGTGATTTGTCTGGCCTGGCGCAAGAGATATTGATACAACCATTCCCTCTGCTGGATGCTGCAACATTAGATGAAGTCGATCTACGTCGTCAGCACATTTCAAATCTAATGTTGGCTAGTTTGCGCCATACGAAAAACCAGCAAGAACTGGAGAAAAAGCTACGTTTGGTGAGCGAATTATTCTCAAATTGCGGCATAAAGGCCAGTAGTGACCTGAGCCATAGTGTGCTACACTATCTTGCAGAGAGCATCAGCGCTGATGGCCAACCCATTGATTTTTATTGGGTTATTTTGAAAAAAGGTTTTACGCCAGAATATCGGGAGGTTGTTATGAACTTAATAGAAGCCACTAGGCAAGAAGCAATGCAACAAGGAATGCAACAGGGAATGCAGCTTGGGGAAAAAAATAATACTTTAAAAGTGGCGACTAATCTTTTGCAAGCAGACATTGATTTAACCACTATTTCAGAATGCACAGGTTTGTCCGTAGAGCAGGTTAGAGCGCTAGAGGAAGAGGCAAAAGCCCACTGATGAAATATCAAGCGACAATAGACGTCTAGACACAAGGGTTAATAACATGAGTTGGCTGTCCAAATTATTACCATCTAAGATCCGCACTTCGACTGAAGGCAAGGGTGCCAATGTACCGGAGGGTTTATGGGTAAATTGCCCGCAATGTAAAGGTATGCTGTATAAGCCAGAATTGGAACGCAACGCCGAAGTATGTCCAAAATGTAGCCATCATTTTTACATCAGCGCGCGCCTGCGCTTAGACCAATTGCTAGATGCGGATAGCGGCAAGGAATTGGCCAATGAACTACAAGCCAGCGATCTACTGAAATTTAAAGACACCAAGCGCTATAAAGATCGCTTGGTGCATATGCAAAAAAAGACCGGCGAACAAGATGCCTTGGTAGTGATGGAAGGGCAACTCAAAGAAAAACCTATAGTCGTGGCCGTATTCGAATATTCCTTCATAGGCGGCTCTATGGGCGCTGTAGTAGGAGAAAAATTTGTGCGTGGTATTGAACGCGCATTAGAAAAAAAATGCCCTTTTGTGTGTATCTCCGCCAGCGGTGGCGCGCGTATGCAAGAAGGTCTAACCTCTTTATTACAAATGGCAAAAACCAGCGCCGCTTTGCAACGGTTTCATCAACAAAAATTACCCTACATTTCTGTATTGACCAATCCTACTATGGGCGGGGTGTCGGCTAGTTTAAGCATGTTAGGCGATATCATCATCGCCGAGCCTAAGGCTTTGATCGGCTTTGCGGGACCTAGAGTCATAGAACAAACGGTGCGTGAAATATTACCCGAAGGCTTTCAAACCAGTGAATTTCTATTAGAGCACGGACATATCGATTTAATCATCGATAGGCGCGAATTGCGCGATCGTATTTCAGGCTTATTGGCTAAGCTTTTGGCGCAGTGAAGAGGTGGCTAATATACCCAAAGCATTTCAAGATGCGAATCTTAACGTAGGGGCAGACCCCTGTGTCTGCCCTGAAAATCTAGCAGAATGGCTTACCTATATAGAGCACCAACATACACAAGAAATTGATCTATCTTTAAATCGAGCGTCAATGGTTGCTGAACGACTTTGCCTGCTTAAATTCAATTGTCCCGTCATTACGGTGGGTGGCACTAATGGTAAGGGCAGCACAGTAGCGACTTTAGCCGCTATTTACGGCGCTGCGGGTTATCGTTGTGGCGCGTATACCTCGCCGCATTTGTTGCAATTCAACGAGCGCATTGTCATCGCCGGTCATACCGCCAGCGATGCCGCCTTAGGTGAAGCCTTTGCAGCGGTAGAAGTGGCTCGAGACAATATTACCTTAACTTACTTTGAATGGAGCACTTTGGCTGCATTGTATCTGTTTCAAAAAGATAAATTAGACGTCATTATTTTAGAAGTAGGTTTGGGTGGTCGCTTAGATGCAGTGAATATCGTCGATAGCGATGTGGCGATTGTCACGACGGTCGATATAGATCACACAGACTATTTAGGAGACAGTCGCGAGCAAATCGGTACTGAAAAAGCAGGGATTTTTCGTTCGGGAAAACCCGCCATTTATGGCGATAGGGATGCGGTGAGCACGGTGGTTGCAAGTGCCGCGGCCAAAGGCGCTCTATTATATTTTCAGGGGACTGATTTTTATTTTCAAGAGGAAGGTGAGGCTTGGCATTGGCAGAATAAAGACCATCATTATAGGGATCTGCCCAAGCCAGCGGTGTTATTGCACAATGCTTCATTGGCCTTACAAGCGTTGACACTATTGGAACCTAGATTACCGATTATGGCAGAGGCGATTTGTCAGGGCTTAGCCACGGTTTATGTAACAGGGCGTTTTCAAACTATAGGATATGAGCCTAGGTGCATTATTGATGTGGCACATAACCCGCAAGCCAGCATCCAGTTACAGCGGCAACTTAGTCTCTTAGGCTGGCAGGGAACGGTGCATATAGTCTTTTCCATGTTGGCGACTAAAGACAGGTTAGCGAGCCTTTTACCCTGGCAGCATTGCGCTGCTAAATGGTATTTAGCGCCCTTAAAAGACAGAAAAGCGGCCCCTTTAGAAGCCATTGAGGCTGATTTTATCGCCTTGGGGATTACATCGTATCAAAAATATGGCACAATCAACGATGCTTACTGTGCTGCGCAGGATAACGCCGCCGCCAACGAAACGGTCTTGGTTTTTGGCTCTTTTCATACGGTGGCGGAAGCAATCGTCATTGCGAGGAGCGCAGCGACGTGGCAATCCAGGAAATTGTAAAAACAGAGGAAAAATAACATGACCATTACGTTAACTATGCTAGATTATATCTTAATTGCTATAGTCATTGCTTCTAGTTTAATCGGCTTTATGCGTGGCTTTGTGCACGAATCGCTGTCTTTACTCATTGTTCTAGTGGCGTTGTGGCTGGCTTTTGAGTATTCAGCACGCGTCGAATTCTATTTTGTAGACATTATTCCCAATACCAGCGCTAGGCTGTGGGCGGCAGTAATCAGCATTATCCTCGCCACCTTGTTGATCGGCACCGTGCTAAAAAAGATTATTTTACATTTTATGAAAAAGTCGGAATCTACTTATCTAGATAAATTTGTAGGCTTTTTATTCGGCATACTGCGCGGTTTTGTAGTAGTCGCTCTGGTTGTATGGGGTATCTCTAATACTTCTTTAAAAGAAAAGCCCTGGTGGCAGGATTCGGGCATGGTTAAATATTTACAAAAGAGTGTTGCTTGGTTAGATCAATATCAGGACAAGTACACCTCTGTTGCCGCTAGTGACACCGATGCGGCTGATACGGCGTCTCAATTAAAAGAATCAACGTAAGAGGGTAAGCGTGTGTGTGGTATAGCCGGGTTAATTTCCAAACAAAATGTCAGCGCTGAATTGTATGATGCCTTAACGCTGCTACAGCACAGAGGTCAGGATGCAGCGGGCATAGCCACTTGTGAAGACCTACAAATACATTTACAAAAAGGCAAGGGTTTTGTGCGCGATGTGGTGAATGCGCAAGATATACTGCGTTTGCGCGGCCATTATGGTTTAGGGCATGTGCGTTATCCTACTGCAGGCACCGATTCTGCAGCTGAGGCGCAGCCACTGTATGTCAATTCACCTTATGGTTTGTGTTTAGTGCACAATGGCAACTTAACCAACGCGGCTAGTTTGCAAAAAGAATTATGGCAAAAAGGCTTTAGACATCTCAATACACGCTCAGATTCGGAGGTGTTGCTGAATGTTTTTGCGGAAGAATTGCAACGGGTGGCAGCAGGCGAGCTAACGCCAGAAAAATTATTTCAGGCTGTGAGTAAACTACACCCTAGGTGCAAAGGCGCTTATGCGGTGATCGTGTTGATCGCCGGTTATGGACTGTTAGCTTTTCGCGATCCTTATGGCATTAGGCCTTTGTCTTTGGGCGTTAGGCAAAACGACAATGCTGCGCCGGATTATCTGTTTGCTTCGGAAACGGTGGCTTTGGATAGCCTAGGATTTCATCTATTAGACGATGTGGCGCCGGGCGAGGCTGTTTTTATCAGCGTAGATGGACAAATGCAGCGACAACAGTGCGCTAAGAAAACGCAACTATCACCGTGTTTATTTGAATTTGTTTATTTGTCACGTCCCGATTCCATTATGTCCAAGATATTAGTGTATAAAGTTCGTTTGAAATTAGGGGAATATCTAGCCGAAAAATTATTGCGGCTATGGCCCGAGCACGATATCGATGTAGTTATGCCCGTACCCGAAACCAGCCGTACCGCGGCTTACGCGATGTCTTTGCGTTTGGGTTTAAAATACCGCGAAGGCTTAGTCAAAAACCATTACATAGGCCGTACTTTCATTATGCCGGGTCAAGCCATACGCCGTAAATCGGTGCAACGTAAATTAAATGCCATCGATTTAGAATTTCAAGGTAAGAATGTGCTTTTGGTGGATGATTCTATTGTGCGCGGCACTACCTCAAAGGAAATTATCGAACTGGCACGTGCTGCGGGGGCTAAAAAAGTTTATTTTGCTTCTGCTGCACCGGAGGTGATTGCACCAAATGTGTATGGCATCGATATGCCACGAGCAACCGATCTCATCGCGCATGATCGCAGTGTAGAGGAAATTAGGGTTTTGCTCGGGGCCGACGGTTTGATTTTCCAAGATCTAAAAGATTTAATTGCCGCAGCGCGCGAAGGCAATCCAGATATCACCCGTTTTGAAGATTCTGTATTTAGCGGCGATTATATTACTGGCGATATTGATGCTGAGTATTTAGCGGCATTGGCGCACACTAGGGCTTAGGTTAAATCAACCGTGCGCTATTATCCTTCTCCCACACCAGCACATGGGCGCCGTCGTGCCAATCACTGAGGGTAATGCGGGTAAAGGCGCGGTGATCTCGATAGCAAATATGGTAACCCGGTTTATGCGTATGTCCATGGATTAGCACGCTGCTAGGGGCTTGTTTTAGCCAGGCAAGTACCGCGGAGGGAACAACATCCATCTTGATAGGATCTAAAATTTGCACATAATGTTTGCTTTTTTGCCGTGCCTTTTGCGCCATTTTGCGGCGTAGCCACAAGGGCAGGGCTAAAAATAAGCGTTGTAGCCAGCGGCTGTGGGCATAGTGGCGCCAGCGTAGATACGCCAAGTCATCCGTACACAATAGATCACCATGGCTGAGCAATACAGGAATTCCATAAAAATCAACGAGTTGCGGATCAGAAAGCACGGTCCAATCCACGCGTTGTGCAAAGTCTTTGCCCAAGAGAAAATCGCGATTACCCGGCATAAAATACAGTTTTATGCCCAATTGACGCCAGGCTTGTAGCTCGGCAACGGTTGCCTCTACAAAGGCATTGTTGTCGTCATCCCCCACCCAAGCCTCAAAAAAATCCCCTAAAATGTATAAGTCAGAGCAGTTCGCAGCCCATTTTTGCCGCAATGCAGCCAAAGCTGCCAAGCCTTGTGGCTCTGCAGGGTTTAAGTGTAGGTCAGAAATGACGAGTATGGACATGTTTATTCACTACAATCTCGGGTATAATATACTCTTCGCATTTGATTCTTAGGCTTTGTTGCCTACGCCCATCTCGCCAAAGTCATGTATTAGTACATACACTCCTTTGGCTCGCGGGCTAGGCGCCTCGCCTAAAAATCAACTGCTATGAGTATAGGTTAAATGGTAAGGTATTCTAGAGTAATAAGAGCATGCTATGCAAACATCGTCCCTAAAGTTTCGTTTTTGCCCTAGCCCCACCGGCTTAATCCATTTCGGTAATGTGCGTACGGCATTGTTTAATGTCTTATTGGCACACAAACTGCAAGGCACATTTTTGCTGCGCATTGAAGACACCGATAAAGAGCGTTCTAAAAGCGAATACACGGAAGCGTTAATGGCCGATCTGCGCTGGTTAGGATTAGACTGGCAAGAAGGTCCGGAAGTGGGCGGCAACAATGGTCCTTATTGGCAATCTGAGCGCCAAGCCATTTACGATAACGATTATCAACGTTTAGGGCTGCATGCTTACCCTTGCTTTTGCAGTGATGAAGATTTAGAAGCCATGCGCAAAGTGCAACGCTCTCAAAGTCTGCCGCCGCGTTATGCGGGCACTTGTAGGCATTTATTGGCCGAAGAAGTCAAAGCAAGAATCGCTGCGGGCGAAAAACCCACCTTGCGTTTTAGAATGCCGGATGGCGAAGCGGTAGAATTTACAGATTTAGCCAAGGGGCCACAACGTTTTTTAACCGATGATATAGGCGATTTTATCATACGCCGTGCCGATGGTACTGCACCTTTCATGTATTGTAACGCCATAGACGATGCCATGATGGGCGTGACGCATGTAGTGCGTGGAGAAGACCATCTCACCAACACACCGAAACAAATATTGATTTTACAAGCACTGAACTTAAGAGTGCCGCAATATTGCCACATTTCCTTGATCATGGGTGCGGATCATACGCCCTTGTCTAAACGCAATGGCAGTCGCAATATACAAACCTTGCGCAAAGAAGGGTATTTACCTCTAGCTATTGTCAATTATTTAGCACGTTTGGGTCATTATTATAGTGATGAACAATTTATGAGTTTAGCGCAATTGGCTGCGGGCTTTGATTTTAGTCATTTGAGTCGATCAGCAGCGCATTTTGATGAACAACAATTATTACACTGGCAAAAAGAAGCCGTGATGCGCTTGTCGCAATCGGCGTTTAGATTATGGATTGGCGAGCACAGCACACAATTTACCTTAGTGCCTGCCGCAAAACAAGAAGCATTCTTAAAAACCATGCAACTCAATATTGTTTTCCCCAAAGAATTTGATGATTGGGCTACGCGCTTGTATGCGGACACACTTGTTTTGGAGCCTACGCTGCGCGATGTGCTCATTCAAGCGGGTAAAGGTTTTTTTATTACAGCCATAGCTGCTGTCAAGGAACAAGGCGTAGATTACGCTTATTTGCAACAGTGCTTGCAGAAAGAATGTAACGTCAAGGGCCGCGCTTTGTTTCAACCCTTGCGCGTGGCGTTAACAGGATCATTCCATGGGCCGCAATTAGAGGATGTATTGCAGCTGATGGGCAGCGAGCAAGTGCAACGCCGTTTTGCGGCGGCGGTTGCTTTATTTACTGCAGAGAGTTAATTATGCTAGTCATTTATAATAGTAAAAGCAAACAAAAAGAAATCTTTAAACCCATACGGGCCAATGAAGTGACGATGTATGTCTGTGGTATAACGGTGTATGATTATTGCCATATAGGTCATGCCAGGCTGATGGTCGCTTTTGATGTAATCAATCGATATTTGCGTTATTGTGGCTATAAAGTCAATTACGTGCGGAACATCACCGATATAGACGACAAAATTATCAAAAGAGCGCTTGAAAATAAAGAATCCATGCACGCTTTAACCACGCGGTTTATCAACGCTTTAACGGAAGACATGCAAGCGCTAGGCACTTTGACTCCAGATTCTGAGCCTAAGGCTACGGACTATGTCCCGCAAATGGTAACTTTAATAGAAACACTCATAGCCAAGGGTTTAGCTTATGTAGGCACTACGGGCGATGTTTATTTTGACGTGACGCAATTTAAAAATTATGGGAAGCTAGCACATAAAGATTTAGAAGCACTAGAAGCTGGTTCACGCGTTGCCATTGTAGAGGCTAAAAAAACACCCTTGGATTTTGTGTTGTGGAAAATGTCTAAAGAGAATGAACCCTATTGGCCCTCGCCCTGGGGCAATGGTCGTCCGGGTTGGCATACAGAATGCGTAGTCATGTCCAGTTTAGAATTAGGCCAGCCTTTTGATATACACGGTGGGGGCAACGATTTAAAGTTTCCGCATCATGAAAATGAAATTGCACAGGCAGAAGGCGCTTATGAAAAACCCTTTGTAAACTATTGGATGCATGTAGGTTTTGTTGAAATCAACAAAGAAAAAATGTCTAAATCCTTAAACAATTTTTTTACGATACACGAGGTGTTGCGTGAATGGAAGAACGAGGTCGTACGTTATTTCCTATTATACGGCCATTATCGCAGCCCGATGGATTATTCACTGGAAGCATTAGAGGGCGCACAAAGCGCTTTAGATCGTTTGTACGGTGCTTTACGCGGGTTAGCTTTGCCTACAGAGATAATAGAAAATGACGTGGCTAAGGCTTATGAGACGCGCTTTATGGAAGCAATGGACGACGATTTTAACACCCCGGTGGCATTGTCCGTTTTATTTGACTTGGTGCGAGAATTAAATCGCAATAAAATTGAAGAGCCAGACAATGTCATAGCACTCGCACAAATGTTGAAAAAATTAGCTGCAGTACTGGGTTTGTTGACGGAGCCGGTTGAAAATTATTTTCAACAAGATGCGCATTCTGCTATAGCTGCAAACGAAATAGAAGCATTGATTGCTACACGCCGTTCAGCGCGTGCAGAAAAAAATTGGGCCAAGGCCGATGAGGTACGACAACAATTGGCACAAAAAGGTGTAATGATAGAAGATAGTGATAATGAAACAACATGGCGATATCAGTAAGGGCGGGCCATTAAATTAAGGTCCCGCATGAAAAATAGCTTTAAGCCGTTCCAAGATAGATCCCGCCAAATCATTTAGTTCATGTTCTTTTTGTCTTTGATGTTTTTCTATCTTACGAGCATTTTCAGATCGTCGACTCTCTATAATGTTTTTCAACGAGTCTATAATTTCTGTGCGTTTCAGCACGATATTACGAAACACCTCACGACGAATGATCATCACCAGGCTTTCCTCTGTGCAGCGTACCGTTTGTTGAGGTAATTCGTCTAATAACATGCTGTATTCACCGACCACAGCAAAATCACGAAGGTTTTCTAAAATCATCCGGCTGCCATCTTGATTTTGATGTTCTATTTGTAAACCACCTTCTAATAGGATATAGAGATAAGTATTGGCAAGGCCCTGTTGCAATAGTACTTCGTTGGCAGAGAAACGCTCGAAATCAGCATGATTGATCAGTTCACTCAATTCTTCAGGGTATAAGCAACTTAAAACAGATTGACTAGAAATGAGGCCGGCTATTTTTTCTGTATTAATGCGCAAAGCATCGCTGGGATGTTTGATAAGCGAAAATGTAACGAAAGGGGCGGCCGAATGATGAGTTCTTAATATTTGATAATAAGCAGATCGGATAATCTCATCTTTAATGTCATGGTTTACATACTTCTCCGAAAAAAATTCTATATGATAAGTGGCACTGTCTCCCTCTAAGGCGGATACATGCGCATTCATATCTCGATCCTGTCGTATTTTAGAATTTTCCGACATCGCTTTTTTCAAACAAAAAATGACTTCATCTGGGCGAATAGTATAAGCTATTTTTAAATAAAATTGTTGCTTAAATAGAGGGTAGGGCTGACTGTAATTTACAAATATCTTTTCTGTTAACACGCTATTAGGAATGACCACTAAATTTTCGTCATAATTTTTTAAAGTAACGCAGCGCCAATCTAAGCTGTCTACATAACCGGAAATGAATACACCGGGGGTTATTTCAACTTCTATCCAATCACCAATTTCCATATTACGAGTAATGTTTAAAGTAATGCCCGAAAAAACATTCGATAAATTGGATTGTGCGCCATAAGCCAATATCAAAGCCAGCAAACTGCTGGCGACTAATAATTGCGTAACATTAACATCGTATAGCCATTGCATAATGACGAATAGAGCTACTAGAAAAATAAGAAAATGAATAAAACGCACTAAAACTTTAGGAAAAATAGGACGGCCATTTTTAACGAGTAAACCATTCCATATAATAATGTTACAAAATTGAATAAACACAAAACAAAATAAAAATATAATGGCAGCCAAGAGTTCCCTTTGTATTTTATGGAAAAAGACGACATCTTGGTTGTGGCCCAGGATAAAAGTAACTGCGGTGCCTAACAGTAATAAAATGCTGACGGTCAAAGTGAAAAAGCGCTTATAAATAGGGCGATGAGTAACCAACCAATGGGCACAATAAAGGGTCACGCCGCCTATGGCTAACACACTGATAAATTCGATTAGAAAATGATGACTGTACATAGAAGCCACTTCTTTATATACTCCTACCCTTAATTGTAGACGAAGAAAGCAAAAAATGAGTCAAATATACCGATCGATAAGACCTTTATTGTTTATGTGCCCTCCTGAAACCGCTCATCACGCGGCATTAAGACTATTGGATTGGCAGGCAAAATTGTTCGATAAATACCCAAAATGGGCACTGCAAACACCGCTACAAGTCGCAGGCTTGTCTTTCCCAAACCCGGTAGGCTTAGCCGCGGGTTTTGATAACCATGCAGCGCATTTACCGGCTTTGTTTCATATGGGCTTTGGATTTATTGAAGTCGGTGGTATTACCCCTAAAGCACAGTCTGGGCACCCTAAACCGCGTTTATTTCGTTTGCCAGCACAACAATCCTTATTAAATCGCATAGGGTTTTGCAATCGTGGCGTGGATTATTTGGTGGAAAATCTGAAAAAAAGGCCTATAGGCCAGATTGTAGGCGTGAATATCTGTAAAAATACGAATACATCCTTAGTAGATGCGCTAAATGATTATCTATACTGCTTTGATAGAGTGGCGCCTTTTTGTGATTACGTCACCATTAACATTTCTTCCCCCAATATGACCGGGTTGCGCGAACTGCAACACAAAGAGTATTGTCAGCAGCTGTTAACAGGCTTAAAAAAAGCACAACGTGATTATGCCGATCGTTACCAACGGGTTGTGCCTTTGTGGATTAAGGTAGCGCCGGATTTAAGCAACGAAGAAATTAAAGTTTTAGCCGATATTTTTTGCGCGCAGCAAATGGACGCCATTGTTGCCACCAACACAACGATCAATCGCGATAATGTGCCAATAGAATGGCGCTCCCAGCCGGGGGGTATCAGTGGCCGTGCTTTAAGCGCACGTGCCGATGCGGTATTGGCAGCATTTTATGAGGCTGTAGGAGAAGCCATACCCTTGGTGGGTGTGGGCGGTATAATCTCCTTGGCCGATGCCAAATGCAAACGCGCAGCAGGGGCTAAATTGCTGCAATTGTACAGCGGCTTAATTTATGAAGGACCAGGATTGGTCAAAGAAATCGTGACTGGCTTATGAGTGAATCGATTTATCCACCACGGCGCATTAAAAGCTTCGCCCGTTGCGCGGGACGTATGACACCGGCACAAAAGTTGGCTGTAGAGTCCGTATTGCCACAGTATTTGTGGGTGAAAGATACGGTGGTGGATAAACCTTTGATCTTAGATATAGGTTTTGGTATGGGCCATAGTTTGGCGTGGCAAGCAGCACAGTATCCGCACACACATTTTTTAGGAGCCGAGGTATTCTTACCCGGGGCCGCTCGTTTAGCGACTTTATTAGAAGAAAAACAATTATCCAATGTGCACATTGCTTACGGCGATGTGGTGTTGCTGCTCAAAGAACAATTACCTTTACACAGTTTAGCGGGAGTGCAGATTTTTTTTCCCGATCCTTGGCCCAAAAAACGGCATCACAAACGACGCTTGCTACAAACCGATTTTTTAGATGTATTGTTAGCGCATATGAAGCCAGGCGCTTTTTTACATTTTGCCAGCGATTGGGCGGATTATTGCTTGGCGGTGCAAGCATTACTGGCATCCTGTCCAAAATTATCTTTTAAAAGGCCATCATCAGGTGTAGAAATTTTAGAACGGCCAAAGACTCGCTACGAAAACAGAGGCGTGGTACAAGGGCATGTAATTGAAGATATTGTCGTTTGGCTTGGTGAATAGATTTTGCTAGCACTGCGAATATTTTTAATTGCGCCGGTCCTCGTCACTGCGCGCTGAGAGATTCCCACGAATATAGCCGATAAGCTACTGAAAAATAACAATTATGCGGAATTTCGTTATTGCTGTAAGGGTTAAACAATTCGTTGATAAGTTTCAGAACAAGCAAGTTAGTGGTTTTCGCATTTGTGTCTATGAGTAAGTTACGATAGCATAGAGCTACCCGTTCCGTAAGATGCGATTCATACTAAGAGAGATATTATATTCTACAGTGTTATTCGAGAAGAGCCGCTCGTGAGCCGCCCATGTGCTTAACCGAATGCCATTGACGCGTAGAGTCGCCCGAATAGCCTTGTGTCATAAACCTTTTCTCGCATCTTCATTG
>VFJT01000085.1 GCA_009885935.1 Gammaproteobacteria bacterium | reverse complement strand
TAAATGGGTCAAAGTAAAAGGCTGGGGCAATGCACAAAAAGCAGAAGAAGAGGTGATGCGCAGCTTACAACGGTATCAGCGTGAAGTGAGCGATAGCTTGTAGGCTGTTGTTTACGTTTAGGCTAGATCATTATAAGGCTGTATTAGAGGAATATTTTCCACTTCGCGTGCTAAAGTACACAAACGTTTCTGAATTTTTATGCTGAGTTCTTTGAGATCTCCGTCTCGATAAGAGCATAAAGCTCTTAGTGAGGAAGCAGGATCAAATGATTTGCCATAAATGGCTGCGGCACAGCCTAAGCCTTCATCCAATGCTAAGCCGGATTGGATTAAAGCATCTATATCAATATAATCTTTACATTCAGCACGATGCTGAATAGTATTCAACTTGGTCGCCATTAAATCTTTAAGTGACGCTATTTTCAAGCCATTATCAGATGCAATCAGTGGTGGATTTATGCGTTTTTGTCGCCCTTTTAGACCGGCTAAAAACTGAATTTTTACACTGCCATTCGGAAAATCAATAAAGCTGTTAATAGTATTTATTTCTGGCTGTACAAGCGAATGCTCAGTTAAAATTGGAAATTGCCGAAGCAAGGCTTCCTTATCCAGAGGGTTATCTGAAAAAAAGTCAAAATCAATAGAAATACGATGCCCTAATTGAAGTGCAATAGCTGTACCGCCATAAAGAATAAAAGAAGAGGGTATATCTTTCAGCAAGGGCCATAATTTCCTTTGGGCTGCGGGTAATATTTCAAGATGTAATTCCATTTTACAGCTTCCTTGAAGGTAAAGAAGGTATGGGGAGCATATTCAATTTAACGTGCCAGTAATCCCAAGAGCGATAACTAAAATAACCAGGTGGGGGATGAATTAAAACAGCTTTAAGCGGTTCATCCCCTATATTTCGTCGTAAAGCTTGTATATCGTCCCAGGAGCCTAAATTCATCACATTGGCAAGAAAAATATCGGGGTGAGCATAAGCCCACTCTGAGCTTTCCCACCAGACATATCGGCGCATCAATTCTGTTAAAGGCTTTGATGGTATTAAAGATTTCATTTTTGAATTATAGCATATATTTTAAAATTTCCGCGCCCGCCAGGTCGCGGCTCGGATTAGCGCGAACTCAGTGGCAGGCGCTATCCGGGGTAAATAGTTTCGCCATAACAGTTAATACGAATGCACACCACTATAAGCATCGACCGTATTTTTCAATAGGCTGTATACGGTCATTGGGCCTACGCCGCCGGGTACGGGCGTTATCCAAGCAGCGCGCTCTTTGGCGGCATTGAAATCTATATCGCCGCGTAAACGGCCCGCTATGCGATTCATGCCTACATCGATGACGATAGCGCCGGGTTTAATCCATTCTGCCTGTACCACATCAGCTTTGCCTACGGCTACCACTAATATATCGGCAAGAGCTACATGTTGCGCTAAATTTTTTGTGAAACGAT
>VFJT01000134.1 GCA_009885935.1 Gammaproteobacteria bacterium | reverse complement strand
GCCCAATCGATACGGTGAAAATAAAAAAATAAGGGTGACCAGGCCAAATTAAAAATAAACTGTATAATGAATAGCGTAATTAACACTGTATTGTTTGCTTTTTCTTTCCAAAGCCTTCCCAATGCAGCACCCATCATAAGGTACAGCACTGTCCAAGCAGGGCCGAATACCCAGGCCGGAGGATTAAAGCTTGATTTGTTTAAGTGGATATACCAAAGGGGATCAGAAGCATTGACGCTATAGCCAGACAACAGGCCTAGCATTAAACACAGTAAGCTTCCTGTAATTTCTGCGGGGTATTTGTTAAATATTGATTTCATATTTTCTCCAGAAGTAAATTTTCTATAAGATGTTCCTGTTTTAAAGCGTAAATGCTGGTTTTATCCTGCAGATTGCAGCGCTCATAGGTCGCCTTCCATAAAGCCCAAGCTTTGGCGCGTAGCCAAGTATCGGCATCTAAAGACATTTCTTTAATAAATATTTCCCGCGATTTGCCTTTAAGAAAGGTCCATGCGATAACTAGGTCACACGCCGGATCGCCTATGCCCACGCCACCAAAGTCAATGACACCAGATAATTTTCCATTTTGCACGAGAATATTGCCCGTTGCAACATCGCCGTGGATCCATACGGGCGGCTTACTCCATTGTGTTTGGCAAGCTTTGTTCCACAGTTTTAAGGCTGTATCACTATCAATGAGCTTATCCAGCTGTGCGATTTGGGTGCGCGCGCCTTCATCGTAAACGCTCACGTGCGCGCCTCTATACCAATTATGCAGGCCCGGTTCTGGACCTTCTGATGAATCTATACTTTGCAACTCTTTCAGAAATTTTGCCAGTTGAAGTGCAATAGATTCTAAATTATAGTCATCCAGATCCAAGCTATTTGCACTTTCACCTTCTAGCCATTTATAAATAGAAAACGGAAATGGAAAGTCTTTGGACGGAGTTCCCATTTTTAAAGGAACGGGTATAGACAGGGTTAACTGTGGTTTAAGACGCGGTAGTAGTGTTTGCTCTTTGGGAACTTTTAAAGCATAACTCTCTTCTGTAGGCATCCTAACCAACATGTCTGGACCTAGCCTAAAGCTGCGATTATCATGCCCTTGGATCTTAACAGGTTCAATATTAAGATGTGCAAATTCTGGGAATTGCTCGGTTATTAAATTACGTACGAGGGCGAGCGTGATGTTAAGGGGTTGAGCAGTGGTTGTCATGTTAACACCTATAAATTGTCTATACAGCACCAACGTCATTATTTTGCGCTAAAGTGACTTGATTGACCACAAACTTAATAAATTCAATGGTCTCTTTTTGTAAATTCATTTCTATCCCATAATGCCAGTTTTCAGCTGTTTGTATGAGGTTGTCCCAGTCAGGGCCAAATTCACTTTTAACCCAAGCGGCACAAGCTTTTTTAGACGCAGTTGAGTGACAGATAACAGTATACAAAATACGACACAGATTTAACACTATATAAGACTGGTAGTGGCTGTTGTTTAAAAAGGTGGGGTCATTCATTTTAGGCTGCCATTCTTCGAATAGATCTCTAATACATGCTTCACGCACATCTAATATATCAATGGGTTTGACTAATGTTTTAAAATCCGGACCAATGAGAGGGATGCCATGTTTATATAATAAATATTGGTTAATGATCCACTCGTTTCCGTAAGGGGCTTCAGCATAAAAAATGCCTTCCCCTATATACGGTCGTGCCGTTTCAGGGGTTTGTACGCTATGGAGCATATCTAAGGGGATATAAGAGCATTCAATACGCTTGGCCCACTTTTTGTGATTTTCCTCTACCTGTAGGTGTAACTGCTTTAAAGCTTGTAGTGCTTCTTGCGAGGCAGGTTTGTTTAATACCGTTAAAAGATCTATATCACTACTTTTTGGGTTAAAGTCGCCGTATGACAGAGAACCAGTGAGGTAAAAGCCCACTAAATTCTTACCTAGGATTCTTATGGCACCTTCTTTTAGAGCATGTAAAACTTCATTAACATCATTTTTAGGTTTATAAATTTTCTGCACCATGCCATCTCTACACGGCTTTTCAGAATCAAGAATGAAATCATTCCAGTCTAATTCCAGCTTGATACCATCGCCTAAATTGACTGGGATTAAAGTGAGTATCACCTCATCGATTAAACCGGCGCGTGCAAAAGAATGGGCGAGTTTGGCGCCACCCAGTAACCAGATGTTTTTATTGGGTTGAGTCAGTTTTATCTTTTCCATGAAAGCTTTAGGTTCATCGTCTATGAATGTAACGCAAGGAAGTTCCGTGCTTAGATTTTGCGAGGTGAATACATAAGTCTGTTTATCCGGCCAAGCCCAGACACCAAAGCCTAGGATTTGCTGATAACTGCGGCTGCCCATGGCTATGAGTTCAATACGCTGCATCAAGCCTTTAAAGCCAAATAAATCTTCTGTGTCTTCTGTACCATCGGGCTGTGGCAACCAATCCACACCGCCTTGCTTGTCGGCGATGAATAGGTCTAAAGAAGCGGCGATGTATAGAATGACTTTGTTCACAAGAGTGGCCTTTAGATGGATTGGACTATATTTTGCCAAACTGGCCGAGGAATAGCAATTTTTTGGGTGTCTTATGTCCTAAAAATGTCAAAAAACGTCATTTTTAGGGCACGGTAAATCTATTATGATAACAATATGTGTCAATAATCACACTATATGTAATTATTGACACATAATAATCTAAAAAATAGCTCTTTCGGCTTGACTTAAACCCAAAGAAAGACTACCATGTCAGTATAATTACAGTATATGTAATTTTTACAACATGGTGATCATATGAATTTACAACGCTATATAAAAGAAATCAGAAAAGAGGGTAGGCGATGCTTTACTATTGAAGATATCCTAGAACGATTCAGGGTTTCCCGTAATTATGCAAGGGTTGCGGTATACCGCTTATTGGTAAGTGGGGACATTATTTCTCCTGCCCGTGGACTCTATGTGATTGTACCACCTGAATATCAGTCTTATGGTTGTATTCCTGCCGAAGAATTAGTCCCTCTACTTATGAAATATCTTAATACGGACTATTATGTTGCATTGCTTTCTGCCGCCGCGTTTCATGGCGCTACCCATCAAAAATCAGCCCGGTTTCAAATTATATCCAACAAAAGAATGCATCACTCATTGGTTTTTGGCGATGTAGAGTTAGAGTTAATTTACAAAAAATCTTTATCTAATTTACCCACCCAAAATTTTACGGTGAATACTGGTTACCTCAAGGTGTCTACACCCGAATTAGTGATTTTGGATTTGCTCAGTTACCCTAATCATGCAGGAGGGCTTAACCATATAGCCACAGTGTTATCTGAGCTTATAGAAAACGTAGATGTGGGAAAATTAATAGCACTTGCACGACAAATCAATGCTGAATATCAGCTACAACGTTTAGGATATATTTTAGAAAAAATTGAAGTCATGGATGAATGCAAAAAAGACATTATTGTTATTGCACTTTCAGAATTTTTAGCGGATAATATGAAAAATTATGTACCGATTGCCTCTGAAATAACAAAGATAGGTTATCCTAGGTGTAAAAAGTGGAAGATTATTGAGAATGCTGAGATTGAGAGTGATTTATGATATCAGAAATTTTTATTGAGGATTGGCGAAAATCTGTCAAATGGCAAACGCCTGCACAAATAGAACAAGATTTAATTATTAGTCGAGCTTTGGTTGAATTGTATAGCGAGCCACATATCAAAGAGGCGCTGGTATTCCGAGGCGGTACCGCACTTAATAAATTGTTTATAAAGCCACCTGCAAGATACAGCGAAGATATTGACTTTGTTCAAAGAAATCCTGATCCAATTGGGCAAACGATTGACGCTATTAGAGAATTACTTCAACCATGGCTAGGCGATCCAAAATGGAAAATTACACAACGTAGCGCAAAACTGATCTACAAATATGAATCCGTTAACAAAATGCCCGCAAAACTGAAAATTGAAATCAATACCACCGAACATTTTCAGGTATTGCCTCTGAAAATTGAAAAATTTTCTATTGACTCAGAGTGGTTCAAGGGCGCTGCAAATATTGTTACTTATGAAATGGATGAATTAATGGCGACTAAATTAAGGGCGCTCTATCAACGTAGGAAAGGGCGAGATCTGTTTGATTTATGGTATGTTGCAGCACATGAATTAATAAACTTGAATCGGGTGTTTGATATTTTCTCTCAGTATTGTGCTTATAACGGTATTCAAATTTCAAGAGAAGAGTTTATAAAGAATCTAGAGCAGAAAAAAGATCATCGCGATTTTCATATCGATATGAGTAATCTTCTACCCTCAAAATTGAATTGGAACTTTGAAGAAGCCTATCAATTCGTTTTAGAGAAGGTTATCAGAAAATTGCCATGAAGTTAGTGCGGAGGCAATGAATAAATATTATTTTTAAACAAAGGCTCAAACCCCAACTTTTGATAGATCCCAAAACCCGAAGCAGAAGATTCTAAAAAGCAATAGTGAGCACCTAACTTTTTGGCTTCTAATAACGTATAAGTTATAAGGTGTGTTGCATATCCTCTATTTTGGAACTCGGGCAAGGTTCCCACGTCGTCACACCTTGTAATGGAGTCGTGGATAGATAGGGTAATCGATGCGATGGGTTTTTCCTGTTTGTATAAGCTGAAATGGCGAAGATTAATATTCTTTTTTAGAGCAGCTCTATGGGTCGCTGCATAGACAGAGCTGATTTCAATCGTTGATTCAAATGCACCTATCAAGGGAAGCCTCCAATCATTTAATTGATTGGCGTTAACCTGAATAATCGTTGTATCATCGAAGCGGGTTGCGCTTTGGGCTGTAAATGCATCTAACTTAACAGCCATGGAAACGGATTTTCCCGTTTGAGAGTAACCCCTGGCATTTAAAATGCTTTTCATTTCAGACGAACAAAATTCTTCTGGGATAATGACCACGAAAGGCAGATTAGCTTGATCGTAGAACTGTTTGCTTTGGTTTAAAATTTTTTCGAGGGCATTTGTGTTTTTTGTGACGTAAACAAGATTCAGATCAGCTACTGGAACCCCAGTCATATAAGCATTGATGCCATCGCCTAGAGCTAAACATTTTGAGGAAATGCCTCTAAAAAAATAATCTTCGGCTTGGTGGTATAAATTGATTAGTGGGGTGAAAGTATAATCAGCAATCATAGCTTCTGCTCATAGTGTATATTTTATAGCTTTATTCAACTATTTTGCCATAGCCCTTAGGATACTTGTCGCATGTTCTTCTATATCGCCATTGTCAGAGCTCAATGAAAAACTGGCTACTTGTTCATATAAGCGGTCTCGCTCATCATGGAGCTTGTCTATGAAGGCAGCAAAATTATCTACCGGCAGTAATGGCCTATAATCACCGTCTGAAATACGTTCTAATTGCACAGCCGTACTTACTTTTAGGT
>VFJT01000186.1 GCA_009885935.1 Gammaproteobacteria bacterium | reverse complement strand
TTCCACCTTTTACCGATATGCACAATTGGGGCGATTTATTACAGCAGACGCAATTTAAAAACCCCGTGGTCGATGTAGATTATTTCAGTTTGTATTATAAAAACTTTACACAATTGATGTTCGAGTTGCGGCAAGGCCCGACCTATTTTTTACAAGACATGAATAAAGGTTTGATTACGCCACGGCAGTGGCAGCGCTTAGAAAAAGCCTATGAAGCTTATCGCGATGAATACGGCTTAGTCGTGACGTTAGAAGTAGTATACGGTATTGCCTTTGGTAGGGCATTAACACAACAAGATGATCAGCTACAAGAAACCAGCATTCCAGTGCAGAACGTGCAGCGTAAAAAGCAGTAAGTGCTCGTAAGATTATGGTATGATTCGCATCTTGAAATGTAATGGCAATGATTTTTGTTTTAAAAGAATATTAGCAGGGTTAAAAATATGAGTGCTTTTTGGGGGAAAGGAAAAGAAAAAAAAAGAAGAAAAGAAGGGTTTAGAAGTGCCTCTGATTCAGAAATAGTTCTAACACATAACCCTTTGCGTGAAGCACTGTCCGCGCAACAATCAGCGTTGGCTCATAAGTCACTAGCCAGCAGCTCAGTCACCGCAAAAGAGAAAGAGATGGTCGAAAATGGAAGCCCGCTCACTATAGGCCAATCGGTTAAAGAATGCTCTGAAGTTGAGGCATTATCTGAAGCAGGATTATTTAATTTAGTTAAAGAATGTAAAAATGAAGAAGAATTAAAGTCTGTTTATTATTTTCTGCTATATACGCGAGCAGGACGCCACATTTTGTGTAACATAGAAAAAGAGTCTGTGGCAGAGTGGGTGGAACTACTAGGCAAAGGACAGATGAGTGTTTTCCTTGAAGCGATAGTGAGTTCAATCGATTTTTTAGAAGATGGACAGCTCTGTGTAGGAAAATTGAAAGCAGGGCAATTTAAAGGAATTGGAGAATGCACTGACTATACTGAGCTTTTAGTAAAATCTACTTTTATGCGAATTTGCATGAATGAGGATCTCATGAAAAAATTAGCGTGCACAGTTAAAGGCTATTTTTCTTTTTCTATTTTGTTTGATACAGCTGAGAAGCAACGCGCAGCTATCAGTAATGAAAGTTTGTTTAAGTCTGGTCAGGAAAAGATTGAAATACTTCGTAAACATTCTATCTTAACTCTAGAGCAGATTAGAAAAATTGGCCATATGCAACTTTCAGGGAAAATAAACCGATATAAAGAAGAATGGTTAAGGTCTTATAAAGAAATCGTTGTCTTATCGGTGCAATACTGGGAACCTAGCTATGAGGACTTAAAACAAATCACTAGAATTTGGAATGATTGGGTTAATATAATGAGTGAGCGCTTGGCTACGTATGATAAAGATGCTTATAACCCAATGCATTATGACTTTGATAAGTTGCCTATAGAGTTAAAAAGGGGTTTTAAAATATGCAAAGGACATGTTGACAGGTATCAAGGTCATATAGCAGAGATGCAAGTTTGTTATATCGATATTATGCGCTGTGACGAAGAGAAGAACAGTAGCTGCCACCAGCCCTGCTTAAGAATGGATGGCTACAAAAGTTTCGTAGAGTTAATTGAAGAGGTCACTGCAGAGAAAGGTTTTAAGAGCGCAGGAGAACAAAGGCAACACTGCGCAGAAAAGTTAACGGAATTATTTTTAGCAGTTACAAAATCTCCTGAAATGCCCGAAACGTTAAAATTTCTTCATTTGCACGGGAAACAATTTGATGGGAAGCCTGAAATATTTTACATCAAAATAGGCTCGTATAAACTATTTCGTGATTATTTACAAGAAAAAGAGGCTGTAGTCGTTACTAAAAATTTTGCGTCGGTAAGTATTTCTTTAAATGAGGGGAAAGCAATAGACGCAATCCAAGAATTACTGATTCCTCCTGCTGTGCAGGAAAGTAAAACGCCACATAAACTGTATTTTTCACTATAATTAATAAGTAACTACTCGCGCTTATAGAGCAGATTATGTTAGCGCGAAAATAGCCGTACCGTCATTGCGAACAAACCGGCGCACTAAACTTGTGCGAAAACGAGGAACAAGTAACGGTTTGTGAAGCAATCCAGTTGCAAAACGTCAATACGAGTATGAATAAAATCATGTGTTTGCAATATACTCTGTCCGTATTAAGATCGCCCTGGATTGCCGCGCCGACCGTTACTTGCTCCGTCTCTACGCACGCGTTTTATGTAAAACGGTCGGCTCGCAATGACGGTACGGTTATTTTCGCGCTCTCGAAATAGTATCAAAGGGAGCGAGTAGTTACACTAATAATGCACATTTAACTTAGCCGTTATTTTTTTCAATTGCGCATCGTCTAAATGAATTTTATCTTTTTTAGAAAGTTGGTGTGCCAAGGCCCATTCAATATGCTCTCTTACCATAGCGTCTGGATAATCTAAACGCTGTTGTAAGGCGGCAATAATGGCCTCGTCGTAAGCGGCATTACCCATGGCAACGGCAATATTGCGCAACCAACGCGCATGACCTAAACGGCGCAGGGCAGAGCCTAGGGTTTTTTCTAAAAAAGTAGTTTCATCCCAAGAAAATAAGTCTACTAAGTCTGCACTGTCGAAATCATTGCGTGCATGAAAATGCATTTCCGCCGTTGCGGGGGCGTAACGATTCCACGGACAAATGAGTTGACAGTCATCGCAACCATAAATGCGATTGCCTATGAGCGGTCTTAATTCTAAGGGAATTGCCGTCTTGTGCTCTATGGTTAAATAAGAAATGCAACGTCTGGCATCTATTTGCTTCGCATTGACCAAAGCACCCGTAGGGCATATTTTCAAACAAGCTTGACAATTCTGGCAACCATCTTGCACTACAGGTTTATCGATAGGCAGCGGCAAGGTGGTGAGTAATTCTCCTAGGAAAAACCATGAACCGGCTTCTTTGCTGAGTAATAAGGTATTTTTACCTATCCACCCTAAACCTGCTTTTTCGGCGATGGGTTTTTCCATTAAAGGAGCACTATCGGTTAAGGCACGATAACCATAACCGCCAACCTGCTCGTTGATTTGTTGGGCGAGTTTGGCCAAGCGTTTGCGCATCAATTTATGATAATCACCGCCGACGGCATAACGCGAGACATAGGCTTTTTTACTGTTTTTTAATTGTTTTACCATGTGCGTATTCGGCGGTAAATAATTCATGCGCACCGAAATAATGCGTAAGGCGCCAGGGAGTAACTGTGTGGCGTCGGTGCGCAGCTCCGGATTACGTGCCATATAATCCATTTCGCCGTGAAAACCTTTTGCAATAAAGGCCTCTAAATCGGCACTATAAGCGCTCAGATCTACATCGCAAATGCCGACGGCAGCAAAACCCAAAGCGATGCCCCATTGCTTAATGTCTGCGGCCAAAGTATCGAAATCCAAAGGAGTCATAGATATAAAGCCAGCAATTCTTTAACTGTCGTGCGTTGATTGCCAATAGCGCTAATGCTACGTTGCACATCACAAAAGACCAATTTTTTTGCCTGTTTGTATAGGCGGCGCGTTTCGGGTATGGCGTGATTGGAGACGATAATGCGCATTCCTTGCTGTTGTAATTCCGCGCACAGCTCTGCTAATACAATTTGTTTCTCCAGCGTAAAATCAGAAAGATGATAACGGGTGAAGCTAGCCGAATTGCTTAGGGGATAGTAGGGAGGATCACAATAGATCACATCTTCGGCGCGCGCTTTACGCATAACCGTAGTAAAATCTTCGCAGCTAAAGGTGGCGCGTTGTGCTTTTTCATGAAAAGCGCGCATTTCATTGTAAGGAAAATACGGTTTCACATATTCTCCCATGGGCACATTAAAGTGACCCTTGCTATTGTAACGGCACAAGCCGTTAAAACAATGGCGATTTAAATATAAAAACAGGGCTGCTTTTTCGTGTAGCTCGCTGCTGCCATTAAAGTGCTGTCGTAAATGATAATACCGCTTAGCGGTATTATTGCGGGGAGTGAAAAAGGACTGGCAATAATCAATAAAAGGTACGCCTTCTTGTTGTAAGCGCTGATATAAACTGATGAGATCGGGGTTGCAGTCGCTTAAAAGGTAATGGTCAAATGAACTGTTTAAAAATATAGCACCCGCACCCACAAAAGGTTCAATTAAGCGCGGCCCTTGTGGGAAATGCTGGTTGATCCAATGACTCAGCCTAAATTTGCCCCCCGCCCATTTTAAAAAAGGTCGAATGCGATTTGTCATGCGTGTTATTCACTCAATAGGTCACTGAGGCCTATGGTAAGAATTTTTACGCATTTATGCAAGTTAGTATATGAATTCTCCGAGCCGCGACCGTAAGGGAGCGGGGAGACGTGATAGTTTAAGGTAATCTACGGGGCTGCAATAGCAGCTTCGAGTGCTAAGGAAGTGGCGTCGGAGGTTAGGAAGAACCCAGAACGCTGCTACCACAGCCCCGCAAATTAAACACCCAGGGCAGGGTTGAAAAATCATTAATCCTATAAAGCAGGCTATCGGTTGGTGAAAAAGGCCAGAAGCCGTTTTCACCAAGCTAAGCCATTTGGAGGGTTGAGGCTTCGGTTGGAAACCTTAAGGAATTCTTAAGTTAACCCTCTGTCTTTAACTATAGTTCATTTATAAAAAAGTGCAAGGATATTGTGAGAAAAGGTTGAAATAATTTTCACATACATTTGCCGAGCGTTTATTTGTAGCACACGCGCTCTGAAGTTAACACCGAGTACTCTTGCTGTCTATTATAAGGGTAAAGCGGGCGGGACTGCAACTACTTTCAGTATCCTCTCTTAGGCCTATGGCCATACCCATCATGATGACAGACAAGGCGGTAGCCCATACAAGTTCTAGAGAAGGTTTAATACGCACGTTCATTGACAAGGGTCATTCACTTATTTACAATTCGGATCGATAGTGGACTAGAATGCAAAAATGTCTGTGCTTGAAAAAAGGGAATGCAATAGCGATGTTAAGGAGGAAAAATAATATTTTTAGAAAGCAATCGTTTGTTAAGATTTTTATAGTAGCCCTCCTGTTATGCAAGCTCTGTTTTGGCAGCCCTGTTACAATCCCGCCTGCCCCTGTACCACTACAACCCTCCTCATCAAGC
>VFJT01000158.1 GCA_009885935.1 Gammaproteobacteria bacterium | reverse complement strand
GCTGTAGATAAAACAAACACAAGGAGTTGTCATGACGTAATTTAACACATCATAAAACCGGCAATCTTAATTGTCGCTGACCGGCAAAGATAGTTGACGTTTGATAATTGATGGTATTCAACTTATCCGTAGGTAATAAATTAGCGCGCACTTCGTCTATATTGACTTCTTTAGCAATCGCTTGTGCGGTTATGGCATTGTCACCCGTTATCATGATGGTTTTAATGCCGAGCTGATGCAATGCTTGTACTGCTTCTAGGCTGTGCGTACGCACTGTGTCGGCCACAGCCAGCACACCCAGAACCGCGCTGTCCGTACTCACCACAATCGTGGTATTACCCGCTTGTTCTAACCGCGCTAATAGGCTTTCTAAGTCCGCATTACAGACACGATTATCTTCAGCCAATTGGTGATTACCTACGTAATAACGTAGACCATCAATAAAGCCGGATACACCGCGTCCCGTTATGGCTACAAATTGTGTTACAGGCAATAATGGTGTATCAGCATAAGCTTGTTGCCAAGCAGACACAATGGCGCCCGCAACGGGATGTTCTGAATGGCTATCTAGACTCGCCGCTAGATGCAATACGCTTTGTTCCGTTTGTCCATCCATAGGAATTAACCGCGTGACTACGGGTTTACCTTGGGTTAAAGTACCTGTTTTATCCAAAGCGATTGCTTTTAACTTATGACCTTGTTCCAAATAACTACCGCCTTTAATTAAGATACCTTGCTTTGCCGCTGCGGCTAAGCCACTCACTACCGTTACCGGCGTGGAAATAACCAACGCACACGGACAGGCAATGACCAACAATACCAATGCCTTAGCAATCCAAGGATAGAAGGGTAGACCGAAGGCTAAAGGAGGAATAGTCGCAATTAAAATAGCAAACAAAACCATTGCCGGCGTATAGTATTTAGCGAATTGGTCTACAAATCGTTGTGTAGGCGCACGTTCTGCTTGTGCTTGTTGCACAGCGCGAATAATCTTAGCAACCAAAGTGTCACTGGGTAGCGCTGTGACTGTAAATTCAAATGAACCGCGCTCGTTAATGGCGCCGGCATACACCGTGTCGCCAACCTGTTTTTCAACCGGCAATGATTCTCCAGTGATCGGAGCTTGATTCACACTGCTTTGTCCTGCTGTTAATATCCCATCCAATGGAATACGTTCGCCTGGTTTAACGCGTATCGTGGCGCCCACTGATATTTCATTAACCGCTATAGTTTGCCAATTATCGCCATTCTTCACGGTAGCAGTTGCTGGCGTGATCGCCATCAAATTTTTAATCGCTAAACGTGCCTTGTCTAATGAATAACTTTCAATGCGCTCGGCTAAAGCAAACAATACCGTTACCATAGCCGCTTCTGGCCACTCGCCGATGAACATGGCGCCCGTAATAGCGATCATCATTAAAAAATGTATATTCAACGTTAGGGTACGCAGGGCAGTTAAGCCTTTCATCAAAGTGCTTTTACCACTTAACGCAATTGCCAGAATGGCTAAGACAATAACAGCAAAAGACTGCTCATCGTTTAAAAATAAACCGGTGATTTCTGCCGATAGTGCCAATAGGCCCGCTACTGCTAATAACCACCAAGATAGCGGTTGCGCCGTTGTAGTTTGTGGTGCGGGCTGGGCTGTATCTTTAACAGAGGCTTGCATGCCTATAGATTGTATGGCCTTTAGCAAAGGTTGATGATCATTAAAAGTGTGGGTAATGGTGACTTCTTGTGCCATTAAGTTAAAGTCTATACCTGAAATTCCAGGCATAGATTGCAACTGTTTGCGTATAAGCTTTTCTTCCGAAGGGCAATCTAACTCAGGAATAGAAAAGATGGTCGTATTATTCATGGAAGCTACTCTCGTTTAGGTTAAATAGGGGTTGTAGACATTTTATCAGGCTGCGATAACGGGCAATCAGAGGTAAAATGCTCCAGCATGTCCGTTAAAATACAGCGTATATGTTCATCTACTAGGGTATATAAAACTTGTTTACCTTGTCGTTCAGCGCGTAATAAACGCAAGGCGCGCAGCAAGCGCATGTGATGACTAATCAAAGGCATCGATAAGCCTAGTTGCTCGGATAAAGTCGTTATCGTCATGGGCTGAGATAAGCAAGCGATCAGAATCTTCAGCCGATTGGGTTCGCCCATCAGGCGTAAAATATCAGCAATTTCAATAATGGTGGCATTATCCGCTACAGGGGGCATAGGGGCCTCACTTAGACTATTAAACAATTGTTTAAGTATTGTATCAAAGATGGTTGACTAGTGTCAAGAGAGCCCATATTTTAAAAAAACATAACTAATTCAGCCACTTAAACTTATGTAAGGAATAGATGCTTCGGTTCAAATACTATGCTATACTTATCCCTAAATTTTTTCTTAAAACATGCTTTCTGACATAAACAGCGAGGAAATAAATGAAGCTTTCGGTACACAGTGAAATCGGTAATTTAAAGAGCGTGCTGCTGCATAGGCCCTCTCATGAAATTGAAAACCTAATGCCAGAGTTGCTGCAACGCTTGTTATTCGATGATATTCCCTATCTTAAAGTAGCTCAGCAAGAGCATGATGCTTTTGCGGAAATTTTAAAAAATGAAGGCGTTGAGGTTTTATATCTAGCCGATATGGTGGCCACTGTATTAGAGGATGGCGATCTCTGTAAGAAGTTTATCCATGAATTTCTTGCCGAAGCGGACATCAAAACCTCTAGTCGTCAAGATTTGTTGATGAATTATTTGCTGTCACTCAAAAACAAGAAAGCCATTGTGGACAAGTTAATCAGCGGTATTCAAAAAACAGAAGTGGACTTTAAAGGTAAAGATCTGGTAGATGAAGTGAACAGGGATTATCCCTTTATATGCGATCCATTGCCCAACTTATATTTCACGCGAGATCCTTTTGCAACCATAGGCTGTGGCATCTCTTTAAACCATATGCATACTGAGACACGTCGCCGTGAAACATTATTTTCTAAATATATTTTTGAATATCATCCTCTTTTTGTCGATCAAGAAATACCTTTTTGGTTTAGACGAGAAAACTCTACTTCAATCGAAGGTGGCGATGTTTTAGTCTTGAATGAAAAAACGCTGTGTGTGGGTATTTCGCAACGCACTCAGCCCGAATCCATTGAGCGTCTAGCCAGTCGTCTTTTTCAAAGCGACATGTCGCATGTTGAAACTATCTTAGCATTTCACATTCCTTCTTCAAGAGCATTTATGCATTTAGATACCGTATTTACTCAGGTTGATCATTCCATATTTACCGTGCATGGTGAAATTGAAGGCCCTTTGTCTGTTTACAGAATTACTAAGGGCAATGGTGGCGGTGCGCTGAATATTGAAAAACAAGTGGATACCTTAGAAAAGATATTACAGCCGTACTGTAAAAGTGAAGTGAAACTGATACGCTGCGGTGGTGGCGATAAGATTATTTCTGCTAGAGAGCAATGGAACGATGGTTCCAATACCTTGGCCATTAGGCCCGGCGTAGTCATTGTGTATGCACGCAACTATGTCACTAACCGAATATTGGAAGACAATGGTATCAAAGTACATGTTATGCCTAGTTCAGAATTGTCTAGGGGTAGAGGCGGGCCTAGATGTATGTCTATGCCACTGATTCGTGAAAAGATATAATTAAGAGAGGTTTATTATGGCAATCAATTTAAAGGGCAGAAGTTTTTTAACGTTAATGGACTTTAGTCCTCGTGAAATACGCTATTTATTGGATCTGTCACATGATCTAAAGCAAAAAAAACGCATGGGCCTGCATGGTCATTTATTATCAGGCAAGAATATCGTGTTGCTATTTGATAAGACTTCGACTCGCACACGCTGTGCCTTTGAAGTGGCGACATTAGAAGAAGGCGCTCATGTAACCTATCTAACCAATTCACAATTTCAAGTCAAAGAATCTCTGGAAGATACGGCTAAGGTATTAGGGCGTTTTTATGATGGTATTGAATATCGCGGTTATGAACAAGCCGTAGTGATTGAATTGGCTAAACATGCCGGCATTCCGGTTTGGAATGGCTTAACGGATGTAGATCACCCTACGCAAATTCTAGCGGACTTTTTAACGCTGGAAGAAGAAATTCGTGGTAAGCAACTAAGCGATATGAAACTCGTTTTTGCGGGAGACACTAAGAATAATATGGCTTATGCGCTCATGTATGGCGCTGCAAAAATGGGTATGCACTTTGTAGCCTTAGGCCCTAAAGAACGGGCACCAGATGAAAAAATTCTACAGCAAGTTGCAGCAGTGGCAAAAACAACGGGTGCTGTGATCGAATTCACCGATAATGTAAATCATGCCGTGAAAGGCGCCGATGCACTCTATACCGACGTATGGGTTTCTATGGGCGAGAAAGTAGACTATGCAGAACGCGCCAAATTACTACAACCTTTTCGCGTCACGATGGACATGTTGCATAAAACAGGAAATGATCATACTTTGTTTATGCATTGTTTACCGTCTTATCACGATTTTGAAACCGAAACCGCGCGTCAATTTAAAGAGCAGGGTGTGGATATCCGTGAAGTGGAAGATGCAGTCTTTAGACACCGCAACTCTGTTGTTTTTGATCAGGCAGAAAATAGAATGCATACTATTAAAGCCGTCATTGTATCGACGATCGGTTAAAAATGGCAGATAGTCAAAGCAAGAAAATCGGTGTTTTCTCACTTATTGCTATAGTCGTAGGCTCGATGATAGGCGGTGGTGCATTTTCACTGCCTACCGATATGGCCAGACATGCAGGCATAGTGGCCATAGTATTGGCATGGCTCATTACCGGTATTGGTATGCTGTGTCTAGCCTTTGTCTATCAAAACTTATCCAAACGCAAACCCGAGCTGCAGGGCGGCATATACAGTTACGCTCGCGCGGGATTTGGCAAGTTTATTGGTTTTAATTCGGCTTGGGGTTATTGGTTAAGTGCTTTTCTGGGTAATGTTGCTTATGCCTTATTACTATTTAATGCATTATCTTTTTTCTTTCCTGTTTTTTCCGGGAATAATAATATTTATGTATTAATAGGCGCTTCCATTATCGTATGGAGTGTACACTGTATTGCGCTTAGAGGCGTGCAGCAAGCTGCGCTCATTAATACGATTACAACGATCGCAAGGTTAGTGCCTATTTTTGCCTTTATTGTTATTTTAATGCTGGCTTTTAACATTAAACAGTTAAATTTTAATGCATTTGGCTCTAGCGATATGGGATCGGTATTTAAGCAATTAGCCAGCACGATGATGGTCACACTGTGGGTGTTTATAGGTATTGAGGGTGCAGTGGTGATATCCGGCAGGGCCCGTAAAGAATCCGATGTGGGCAAGGCTACTGTCATTGGCTTGTCTGCCACCTTATTTATCTATATTCTTCTAAATGTGGTTACTTTGGCTGCCGTACCTAGAGATGTGTTAATGCAATTTGAAAATCCGACCCTGGCTTATGCCTTGCAATATATTGTGGGTCCTTGGGGCGCATGGTTTATCAATATAGGTTTATGTATTGCATTGTTTGGTGCGCTGCTCAGTTGGACATTATTGGCTTCAGAAACACCCTATATTGCAGCAAAAGATGGCGTGATGCCAAAAATCTTTGCAAGGGAAAATAAAAACAATGCTCCTTCAGCGTCGCTGTGGATTACCAATGGTGCTATTCAGCTATTTTTATTGGTTGCCTATTTATCCAGTGGCACCTATCGTATCCTCTATCTGATCGCAGCGATTGCTATTTTACCCCCTTATTTATTAAGTGGCTTATACGCACTAAAAATAGCCATTAAGAAAGAGGGTTATGCGCAAAATGAAAGTTCAAAACGAGATTTGGTTCTGGCGCTCATTGCTTCACTATACGGACTATGGCTCATTTATGCCGCAAATATTAAATTACTGCTGCTATGCTCCGTTTTATATTTTATAGGCCTGTTTGTTTATATATATTCATGTCGAAAAACTCCAGGTAAATGGTTTACAGCAGCCGATCGTATTTTGGTTGTAGTCATTATATCGGCTGTGCTTTTTGGCATTTGGGCATTTTTATCGGGCCATCTATAGATTTGGAGAAAGATAAATGAAAATTGTGGTCGCCTTAGGGGGCAATGCATTGCAAAAAAATGGCAGCACCAACGCACAAAGCCAATATGAAGCCTGTCAAGATACGGCTAAAAGCATAGTGAGACTGATTCAAGCCGGTCATGATGTAGCCATCGTTCACGGCAATGGCCCACAAGTAGGCGAAATTGTTGCCGATATTGAACTGGCACACAATACAGATAGCAGCCATACACTCTTTCCTTTTGATGTTTGCGATGCATTTACACAAGGCTATATAGGATATCATTTACAAAACGCGCTGTCTGAAGCGCTTAGAAAAGCAAAAATCCTCCATAAATGCCCCGTTTCAATCGTCACTCAAGTTGAAGTAAGTGCAAGCGATCCGGCGTTTCAGAATCCAACAAAACCCATAGGCTCATTTTATAATGAAGCCGCGGCAAAAAAACTACAACAGGAAAATGGCTTTCAGATGATGGAGGATGCAGGCCGTGGTTGGCGTAGAGTAGTGGCATCACCCAAGCCCGTTGATATTGTTGAGAAAGCAGTTATAAAACAACTATTCGACTCGGGTATTTTAGTGATTGCTTGTGGCGGCGGCGGTATACCCGTTGTTAAGGCTGAAGAGGGTTATCACGGAGTAGAGGCAGTCATCGATAAAGACTTTGCCGCTGAGAAATTAGCAGAAATTATCGATGCTGATATGTTAGTCATTTTAACCGCAATCGATAAAGTCTATATACACTTTAATCAACCCGATCAAAAGGCCCTGGATAGGGTTAGCAATAAAGAATTAGAAACCTATATTGCATCAAACCAATTTGCACAAGGCAGTATGTTGCCAAAAATTGAAGCGGTAAAGAAATTTGTAGAATCTGGCAATGGCAAGAAAGCCGTCATTGCTGCTTTAGAAGAAGCGGGTGTAGTATTTTCAGGGGCGGGAACAACGATCTATAAAGAGTAAAAGGGAAAATATCTACTCATTTTTTATATTAATTCCTTTCTCTGCGATTAAATAAATTACTGCACACGCTTGGCCGCAAACAACAAATACAAAACAGGCAGTACAAATAACGTAAAGCAAGTGCCAATTAACATTCCTAGGACAATGACAATCCCTATGTCAAAGCGAGCCACGCTACCTGCGCCGCTTGAAAAGACAAGGGGTAACCCGCCAAACACAATGGCCAAGGTAGTCATCAGAATAGGGCGTAAGCGGATCTGTGCCGCTTCAACAATTGCCTTGGCTTTATCAACATTTTCCATTTGCAGCGTATTGGCAAATTTGACGAGCATAATGCCGTGTTTACTGATTAATCCCGCCAAAGTGAGTAAACCAATTTGGGTATAAATATTAATAGTGACTATATTCAATTTAGCAGGTACCAATGCCGCCATAATGGCCATAGGCAGGCTGCCCAAGAGAATAATAAACGGATCTCTAAAGCTTTCAAACTGCATCGCCAGCACGATGAAAATAGCGATAAAGGAGGCGAGGAATAGCCACAGCATGCGATCGCCTTCTTGCATATATTGTCTAGAAGAGCCGCTGAGATCGGTCACAAAATTATTAGGCAGCAGCTCTTTAGTCTTTTGCGATAAAAAAGCCAACCCGGCAGAAGTGCTCTGTCCCGTTGTCATGACTCCACTCAAAGTAACCGCATTCATGCGCTGGAATTGATTTAAAGAAGAAGGTTCCACTTCGGTACGTAAAGTAGTCAGCGCTGATAATGGGATCAATTTGCCCGTATCTGAGCGCACTTGAATTTGATTTAACACATCGGGGTTAACTATTGTGGGTGCTAATGCTTGTATCACCACTTGATAGGTTTGCCCCTGCAAATTAAAATATTGTGAATAGCCCGAGCTGTATAAATAAGAAATACTTTGCGTAATGCTATCCATCTTCACATTCATAGCCGCCGCAGCATCACGATCAATGTCTATATGTAATACGGGTTGGTCATAGCTTAGATCATCATTGATAAATTGAAATAAACCACTTTGTTTGGCAGCTTGCTCTAGTGTTTGTGCCGCTTCATAAAGATTCTTGTAGTCACCAATAGACTTTAAGACAAATTGTATGGGCGGACCGCCGCCGGGAGTGGGTAAAGAGGGTGGCAAGAAAGCCATTACTTTCAAATCGGCAATATTGTTTAAGGCACTTTGTAATTTGGGTTGAAACTGCATGGCTGAAAGTTTACGGTCTTCCCACGGTTTTAAAGACAGAAAAGACATGATTTGGTTAGATTCAGGCACGCCATTGACATAGACATAATTTTCTATTTCGGGAAACTGATGATAGATCGAGTTTAATACTTGGCTTTCTTTCTCTAGCATGGCAGGAGGAATAGATTTAGGCGCTGTGGCCATGACTTGCAGCCAACCTTGGTCTTCATTTGGTGCTAACTCTTTTTGTGACGAAATATAAAAATAAACACAGAGGGCTAAAGAGAGTAGCCAAATGGCGATGATCCAGGGTTTATGCCGTAGTACATTGGCTAATAATTTCCCATAAACATTTTTAACTTGCTCAAATACAAATTCAATTTTTTTAACTAAAGTTTGATGGGCATAATTCACATTAATAATGCGTGCGCACATCATCGGCGATAGTGTTAATGCGACAATGCCGGAAATAATGACGCTGCCCGCCAAACATAAAGCAAACTCGGAAAATAATTTTCCAGTGATGCCCGTTGAAAAAGCAATCGGTGCAAAAATAGCCGCTAAGGTTAGGGTCATGGCAATAATGGAAAAAGCAATTTCGCGCGCACCGATCAGTGCTGCTTCTAAAGCTGTCTCACCATTTTCTATATGACGAAAGGCATTTTCCATGACGACGATAGCATCATCAACTACCAACCCTATGGCCAATACCATTGCCAATAAAGTTAACGTGTTAAAAGAAAATCCTAGCGCATACATAATGAAGCAAATGCCTATAAGCGACACGGGAATGGTAACAACGGGAATAAATATAGCGCGCATACTGCCTAAGAATAGAAATATGACGATTGATACAATGATAATGGCTTCAATGAGTGTTTTGATCACTTCTTTAATAGAGGATTTAATATAGATGCTGTTATCAACCACGGTGTGCATGGCCATGCCTTGCGGAAAAGCACGGACGATGTCGGGTAATACCGCATGCATTTTTTTTATGATGGACAAAGGATTTGCGCCAGATTGCGGCATCACCGCTAATAAAGTAACCGGTTCACCATTGTAAAATGGCTTTTGAATATTAAGGCTATTGGTACCCAAAGCCGCATACCCTACATCGGACAAGTAAGTGGCAATACCATTATCATTTTTGATGAGCAAGTGATTAAATTCTTCGGTAGTGGTCATATCTGAATTGGTGCTTAAATTTAAACTTTGTGCAGAGCCCTGTAGTATGCCGGGCGTACCTTGTACGCTTTGGCTGTTTAAAGCGGTACTAATATCCAGTGGCGTTAAGTTATGTGCGGCTAATGCATTCGGATCTAGGCTTAATAACATGGTAAAGGAATTACCCCAAACCTGGGCATCGGAAACGCCATCAATATAATCTAATTGAGGCTTTACTAAGCGCAATAAATAATCATAGACTTGTTCAGGCTGCATGAGCCTGCTGGTAAAACCCAGGAGCGTTACAAAGTCACCGTCTGAATTAAATTTGCTGATAATAGGATCGTCAATACCATCAGGCAACTGCCCACGCACCGAATTGACTTTTTGGGCAATGTCGGTTAATGCGGCATCCGTGCTCAAGCCATTTTGCATCATAATCGTGATAGAGCTGCTGCTTTGCGTGCTACTCGAGGTCATGTAATCAATGCCTTTGATCCCGGATAGGGCACTTTCGAGGGGATTGGTGACAAAGTTTTGCATGTTTTCGGTGCTGGCACCCGGAAAGCCCGTTTGAATATTAATTTGTGGGATTTCAATGGTAGGTAATAGTTGTAAAGGCAATTGTGCTGCAGAAAATAAACCTGCAAACACAATGAGTAGAGTCAGCGCAATAGAAAAAACAGGCCTTTTGATAAAAAAATCGGTCCAATTCATGTTTACTTGTCCTTGGCGATGTCTACCGCCATGCCGCTAAACAGTTTTTGTTGCCCTGAAATAACGATTCGTTCTCCCGCCTTTAAGCCGCTTAAAACGACAATGTCTGCATTGACGCGTTGATCTAATACCACAGGACGCTGCATTACCTTGCCATTTTCATACACAAAAACGCTGTCTCCATAGGGGTTGTAAATAACGGCTTGCTGTGGAATAACCAGTGTGGGTTTATTGGCTGACAGCGGGGTAGAGATGTCTACATACATACCAGGGACTAAATTGTCATAGGGTGGTTTTATTTGCGCACGCACTAACACATTGCGTGTATCGCTATCCATAGAGGGATCGACCGCTGCAACCGTTCCCGTCCAGCTATACACATGCGATTGTTTAGATTGAGCAGTGATGTCATTACCTACTTTAACCAAATCTCGAACTCGCTCGGGTATGTAAAAGTCCACAAAAAGGCTAGAGTTGTCTGCAATCGTGACAATGGCTTGGCCTTCAGTCACATATTGACCCACGCTGACTTGTACTACGCCTAAGGTCCCCGCAAAAGGGGCGGTAATAATGGTTTTATTCAACAACGCTGTATCGTGATCCAGTTGCGCTTTGCTTTGTTGCATCGTCGATTTTTGTAAATCTACACTGGCTGCAGGCACGATGCCTAATGGGCCCAACTTGGCATAACGTCGATACTGCACTTGATCGTAAGCATATTGTGCGCGATCTTGTCGTACCGTAGAAGCCAAATCTTCATTCTCCAAGGTAAATAATGTCTGGCCTTGCTGCACGGTTTGGCCGGAGGTAAATTGTATAGTCGCTATTTTGCCAGCAACAGCAGAGCTAATGCTGGTACCTTGTAAGGCTTTTACTGTGCCTATGGTTGTAAACAGATTAGAAACGTTTTTGTTAGTAACCGTCATCAATTTTACGATAGTAGGCGCTGCCATGGGATTAGAGGCATTTTTTTTATGATAGTGCAGCCAGAACATCCCCAGCACTATAATTAGAATGGTAGCAATCGCAATTTTTCCACTGCGTCGCTTGAAAAGATGTATCATTGTATATGTAGATTCCTCGGGCAAAGAAGGGAAAGGCGAGCCCTTTTTGAGAAATAATTGTAATAGGCTTGATTATAGAATGAGTAGGGGCAAATAATCAAGAAATATAATGACAAAGCGGCAAACTATTTGTATTACCTAGGATAGATAGTGACTCAATATAGCGCATATTATGATCATTATATTCTTGCCGCTTTTGTTTTTAATATGAACAGTGGCCTGCGCACTCAATAAATAAAACCATTAGGAAATTGTTGAATAATTTGACAAAATATTGGTATAATAGGCACTTACTATAAGTGCTAGTTGCTAAAAACTAGCCCAATTATAATATTTCACAACTAAATTATTAGCGAGGCGACTCTTATGCACACTCTATTTTCTGTTTCCAAAGAGCCCTATAGAAGACGCTTTTCACATGAATTTCATCTCAGACTCTTTGAAGTACTTGATACTAAACTTCAGCACCCTGATTATTCTAAGATTGATATGATCTTATCGAAAATGACAAAGGAGGACTTTATAGAAGTTAGCAGGAGCGCGCATAGCCATTTGGCCGATGTATTAACTCTTCCTTATAAGTGTATCGATGATAAACAATTAGCGTCGGATATAAGCTTCACGCTCTTTTTAAAATTGATTGAGTACGCTAAAAAAGAAAGTGCACAAGGTTTTTTATTGATCTGTAAAAATAATAGCGGTTTCGCTCCACTTCAAATTATATTAATGCATGGTCTTCCTATAAATGTCACCTCTTATTTAGATGCGCTAAATGATGCTAAAAAAGAAAATGCCATCAGTGCGGAACAGTATAAAGAGGTATTCTGCAATCCTAATAAAGCAGGATTTACCCCCTTATACACGTTATTATCATCGGAAAATGCTGACGAAAATATAAGGTTGTATTTTAATCAAGTACTTTGGGAAATGCACATGGGCACGATTTTACCGATTGATTATGCAAAACTCTTAATGTCTCCCACGAGCACAGGGTTTACACCTTTACATCAAGCATTTAATTCAAATATAAAAACGGCAAAAATTTTTCTGGAGCACATGAGAAAAGCTATCCGAGATAAGATCATTACCGGAAAGCAGTATGCAGAAGAATTCTTGAAAGTCACAAACGATGGATTTACAGTATTGCATATCGCAATATCTACAAAAGATCCTGATATTTTAGCGTTATTCCTAAAAGAAATAGATGATTTACGAATGAGCGACCTTATTAACGGTCAAGAATATGTTTCATTATTACAGAAGCAGAATAAATTTGGATATACCCCACTTCTTCAGGCAATCAATACAAAAAATAAACTTGTTTTTAATCTTTACTTTGGAAGATTAAAAGATGCAAAAGATCAAGAGGTAATAGGCAATGAAGAATTTAAAAGATTATTAACCAAATCAAATGATGCTAAGTTTACACCATTGCTTCAAGTTGCTACCAATAGTGATGGCGAGTTTTTAGAATATTTTTTTAAAATTTTAGAAAAACACTTAACCCAAGAAGAGTTGTTGGAAGCGTTTGGCATAATAAATACAGATGACCGCGTGCCTTTTTGTAAAGATATTAAGGGTATAAATAACTATCTTGAGCATAAGCATAAAGAGTTATTACTGTCAACTGCAGCGAAGACGATCTGCCGCCCTCTTTGAAAAGCTCTTTCCAAAGAGGGCGGTTTTGTGAGAAGATATTTTCGTTAGATCCTTTAATTCCAACAAGGCTTCGCGCAATATGTCTAATGTCAAAAGGAAAGTTATGATTTTTGTGTATGTAAAGCATTACCTAAACGAAGCGGGCAGAGCCTACTTTGATGATACCTGGTATCCGTATGTTAAAGAACGAATATCGAAACAAAAAGGATTTATTAATATTGAAAATTCAAAAGGCTTATCATGTGACAATTGCATTAATATTACAGTTACGTTTGAAAATCATGATACATTAATGGCTTGGGTGGAACATGTAGATCATAAAAAAATAGTCCATGACCTAGATGCTTATCGCACAAAAGGCCAGCGTTGGCATGTAAGCGTAGATGGTTCTGTGCCAGATTTGGAGCTATGGGAGGAAGCTTTTCTCTCATAGAAAGAATATAGTTTTTTTCATAACTTCTTATTTTCTCTGAACCGTCATTGCGAGCCGCGAGCGCCAGCGAGCAGGCGTGGCAATCCAGGGGTAAAGATCCTGTTTCTATAAGAATCACTTCATTTTATTAATTTCACCATAAAAATCACACTCCTTTCCATTATTGAACATTTTCTTGGATTGCTTCGCAAGCTCGCAATGACGGTACAATGCAAATCAATATATACTAACTGTGACTAATTACCCGGATTTAAAATTAAGCTATTTGTGTTATTATAAGATATAAACTGATACGTAACTTACGAGGACAACATGACACATTTAAACAACAAAACAGCGCTTATTACGGGTTCCACCAGCGGTATAGGGCTTGCTATTGCCCATGCCTTGGCTAGAGCTGGTGCCAATATCATGCTCAATGGTTTTGGCGATGCCAAAGAAATCGAGACGCTCAGAAGCTCTCTAGAAAAAACCTATCGCGTTTCTGTAGGCTATTCTGCGGCCGATGTTGCCAATAAAGAAGCCTTAGAAACGATGGTGGATAAAACCGTCAAAGAATTGGGCGGCTTGGATATACTGGTGAATAACGCCGGCATTCAGTATGTGGCGCCTGTGATTGAATTCCCCGATGAAAAATGGGAAGCCATTTTAGCCATTAACCTCACTTCTGCTTTTAGACTTTCCAAACTGGCTTTGCCGTATATGATAAAAGCCGATTGGGGCCGTATCGTCAATATAGCCTCGGCGCATGGAATAGTCGCATCACCGTTTAAATCGGCCTATGTTGCTGCAAAGCACGGTCTGGTTGGCTTAACCAAAACCGTTGCGCTAGAGCTAGCGGAAAGCAATATAACCTGTAATGTCGTTTGTCCTGGCTATGTAAAAACACCTTTAGTAGAAAAACAAATAGCAGAGCAGGCCAAGGCCCATAAAATATCCGAAGATGCCGTGATTAAGGACGTTTTACTCAAAAGTCAGCCTAATAAAAAATTTATAAAACCTGAAAATCTGGCGGATTTAGTGGTATTCTTATGTTCTGCCTCTGCAGAGGGTATGACGGGCGAAGTGATCTCCATGGACGGGGGTTGGACCGCGCATTAATAAGTAGACCTTTTATTTGCTGTAGGCTTTGTTGCTATTATTATTTTTGCGGTGTTATAATGACCGATAGGAATACAGAATAGATCCAAGGAGTGGTATACCATTAGGGGGTTTATATGACGGAAACTTTTAGAGATACAGAAAATGATCTTTTTCTAAACTTGCAACTGCCTGCTGTAGCAGGCAAAGACAAGCAACCAAAATACAATGAGCAAAAACCCAGACCCTCTTTTGCTCTTGAATCTCTTCTGGACTCAGAGGCATTTTCCGCAGGTAAAAATATAGGCTGGCGTAGCGATCTGCCTAACGAAAGTGGCGAAAGATTCGATTCTGACGATGAGGTTCGCACTAAAAGGGCCGTGGAAGAGTATGAGGGCTATTTAGCCAACCGTCCAGAGCCCAATACCGATTCTCATCCTGTACCCATGCCTGATTTACCCGTCCAATACGATAATCCTACCGCAAAGCGATTATATAAATTATTTTATCAAGCCTTTATTGAAGGCGATGAAAAACAAAATATTAAGAGTGAACTGTACCAAGCTGAAAATGGTAAAATTATTTTCTGCATGGATGCACGTAGCTATAATGCAAACGAAGAAATTGATTCCTGTTATAGCTATGCTCGTTATGGTATAGGCTTATATGTTTCACAGCATCTACTGTATAACATCTATGGTGTGCAAGATACAGACTTTATTGCCGATAACACTCAAAGGTTTTACGAGCAATTCATTGCAGATATTCAAAGATATCAAAGCTCGCTCGCTAATAATGTAAGCGCAGGCGAAAGAGCAGAAAGCCTCAACCGTTATGCCCGCCAATATTTGTCCGATGTTGCACATAATATTGCAGAACAGTTAACAGATACTTTTGGTAAGCAAAAAGAATTTGAAACTATAGAAGCATCGCTTAAATCATTAGATAAAATCGTACCCGCTGCCAGTATGGCCTTCCAGCCCATTCCCCATGTCACTATCGACAAATTTGAATACCGTGATCTCAAAATACAGGGGCTCGATATTTCTCAAAATTATGACACCATCATTCATCCTACACCGGGTAAAATGGCGGAAGAAATTAAGCCCTATTGGGAACAAACGCCTGCTATATTCAATTTTCTAGATACGCTTCATCCCTGCGAACAAGATTTGTTCCATTATATTAAACCGGCCGTATTGGCAGGTAATGTAACCCTTCCCAGCCAGTACCGCAGCAAATTTCCTGGCGCAAAGAATGTCCGCAAATTTGAGCAAATGCGCGTACTAAAAGATGAAAATGGACAAATACGGTTAGAGAAAATAGGCGATATTACAGGAAGTTCTACTACGCTCACTGCTTTTAAAGATGCCCCCGACCACGTGTTAGTGGATTGTAATAAAGCCACTCTATTGCAACAACAAGCAATGATGGCTAGAGGAACAGAGCGCGGCCTACGTTTATGCAACATATCACTTTGCAGCATAGATTTTAGCACAGCCCTCATGAATAAATTTTCTGAAAAATTCACCGATCCCCTAGATGCAAAAATTATACGTACGACGTATGCCGCAGCAAAAAATGCAGGAAACAAGTTTTTTACGAATAACGAAGCAATTAATTTTGAACGCTATATAGATGGTTTACAGAATGCTCCCGAGCTAGTGCAAAAATTACTGGCCGAGCTAACAAACTATGGCGATTTACAGGGCATGCTGCCCTATATCCGTCATACGGAAGGCATAGATGAAAACATTAATTATATTGAGGCCTTTAGAAATGAATTTGACGGGGTAATTGAACGCGAAGATCTACAACGTTTGGATGTATACCTCGAATTAATGAAAAAAGTTCAGGCACTTCATCAAAGTGGAAAACTAGATAAGCTGGAAGTGTTTCTAGATACTATTGCCATATTTGCCATGCTGTGTAATGTGTACAATGAACTGACACTAAAATATGACGCGGATAAAAGGTATGATAACATCATTGTACCCATCAATTGTGCTAGCGGTGAAAATCGTACTGGGGCTGCTATTTCGCACGATATGGTATTATCCCGTACAGCTGATGTTATCGCTCAACAGTTTGGTATAGCTGAGATCACAAACCTTTTAGATGAAAAGTATTATCCTTTGCGCCGAGCCATTGGCAATCATTTAGAGCAAATAGGCCTGATCGGCAGAGATAATGAAAGTCCTGGCAGTACTCTAGGTACTAAAGGTACTCGAGATAAAAGTGAAGGAAGTATCTCTAGGATTAATGTTTCAAAAAAAGTACGTAAAACATATGTATGCCGCCCAGAAGCCGACTTTAAAAGTTTCATAGAAGATGTCTATATTCCTGAGAAAGATAGAATAGATATTCTTAGAGACTCAAAATTAAAAAAAATTGCTCTAGGGGAAAACAAGGGTACTGTAGATAACGAAAAAGCCTATAGAGATATTATTGATGGATATTCTATTTTTTCTATACTATACACCTTACGCATTTTGAGAGCCCCCGATGCATTGAAATGGTTGCCGGCAGTAGACGCTGAGCTTATACATACGATATTAATAGAAAAGGCAGAGATCTTAGCTTCTAAAAAAATCAACTTGGTGCAGGATAATCTTGGCCTATATCTACCTACAATACAACTTAAAGCTCCAGTAATGGACTTGCTATCCAGCAATCTTCCTCTTGCGCAGGATGAAAAGAAACCGTCGCTAACAACGATTGTGTTAGGTAAACTAGCGATTTTAGTTCCTAAGATTGACTCGATACAAAATAATCTTGGCCTAAACTTCTTCCCAGCACAGCCCAAAAGCGCTGACCCAATCACGCAGCAAGAAAATCCATGTCATTCTTTTCCTTCAATTCAAACAGCCGATTGTCTTCCCCAGCAAAATGAAAAGAAATCTGGTGATGAAAAGACACAATCACTTCCTCAAGAACACCAAAAGAGAAAAGCAAACTCTTTAAAAATGGGTAGTATTATAGCTGGGCTATTTGTAGTCTTAGCCCCCATAATAGCTTTTGTAGAATTACATGGTATCTCTATTTTTGCTGC
>VFJT01000193.1 GCA_009885935.1 Gammaproteobacteria bacterium | reverse complement strand
TCTGCGCCCAAATGGTCTAATTTTAATTTAACGCAGCTCACGCCATTGATATCGAAGCCATTGCCAGCGCGTAATTCTAAAGATATCGCTCTGGCGACCACATCGCGCGAAGCCAAATCTTTAGCATGTGGCGCATAACGCTCCATGAAACGCTCGCCGTTTTTGTTAATTAGATAACCGCCCTCACCTCTACACCCTTCAGTCACCAACACCCCAGCACCGGCGATACCGGTAGGGTGAAACTGCCACATTTCGATGTCTTGTACGGGTAAGCCCGCACGTAGGGCCATGCCTATGCCATCGCCCGTATTGATTAAAGCATTGGTAGTCGATTGATAAATGCGTCCTGCACCGCCGGTTGCAAAAATAATAGCGCGTGCGTGCAGAAATGCCGTTTCACCGCTTTCGATGTTGAGGGCAATCACGCCCGCAAAACCGTGGCCATCGGCAGCTTTTACTAAATCTACGGCAAACCACTCGGAAAACACATTGGTTTTTTCTGCTAAATTACGCTGATATAAAGTGTGTAGTAAAGCATGGCCGGTTCTATCCGCCGCAGCACAGGTTCTAGCGGCCTGCTCGCCACCAAAATCTTTGGATTGGCCGCCAAAAGGACGTTGATAAATGCGACCGTCGTCCAAACGTGAAAAAGGCAAACCCATGTGCTCTAATTCATACACTACTTGCGGCCCAACCTCACACATGTATTCAATACTGTCTTGATCACCTATGTAGTCGGATCCTTTGACCGTATCGTACATATGCCAACGCCAATCGTCTGGGTGTACATTGCCCAAAGCGCAGGTGATTCCGCCTTGCGCCGACACGGTGTGCGAACGCGTGGGAAATACTTTAGAAACCAGTGCTACTTTTGCGCCGGATTCTGCCAATGCCAAAGCAGCACGCATGCCTGCGCCGCCGGCACCAATAATAATTGCATCGAAAGTATAGGTTGCTAAGGCCATTACACGCTCCACACTATTGCTATCGCCACTACAAAATAAAGAAAGAGCGCGATAAAGACTAAAATTTCAAGGCTTAGACGCAAGCGCGCCGGTTTGACATAATCAGTTAGAATGGTCCACATCCCCACCCAAGCGTGCGTCAATAAACTAAGTGCCGCTAATATGGTAAAGAGTTTAACCCCTATACCCTGGAAAAATTGGAACCACGCAACGTAATCCAGTTGCGGCGTAAACCAAATAAATCCCAATATAAATAAAGTATAAACGGCTAAGATAACCGCGCTGATCCGTTGCCATAACCAATCTCTGACGCCATTACCCGTTAAAGAGGTCGCACTGCTTACCATAACCATACCCCCAGCAACAAAGCTAATATCACCACCACGGCTAAAACCAATATGGCCCCTCTACGGCCACTGACTTTTTCCTCGCCTATGCCCATATCCATGAGCAAATGACGAATACCCGCCACCCAATGGTACAATAAAGCCAATAAGACCCCATAGACCAGGACACTGGTCACGCCACCGTGCAGGGCTGTTTGCAGAGCGTCATAGCCCTCGGCACTACTTAAAGACATTAGCCATAAATACAATAAATAAGGGATTGCTAAAAACAGGACAAAACCAGATGCTCTGTGCAAAATAGAAACTATTGCCGCCATTGGCATGCGTATTTTTGTTAAATCCAGGAAAACAGGTCTTTTTTTATCCATTCAGCGCCTCAAACAACCACTCTACAGGGCCAATAGTATAACGATAATTGTGATAGAACTCCAGACTTA
>VFJT01000135.1 GCA_009885935.1 Gammaproteobacteria bacterium | reverse complement strand
CAACAATTGCTGGCCATGGGCTGCGATGAATTATCGATAGGCGATACCATCGGTGTAGGCACGGTGCACAGCGTGCGCATTTTATGTGAATTATTATTGAAACACATACCCGTTAACCAATTGGCCGTGCATTTTCACGATACCTACGGCCAGGCGCTCGCCAATATTTATGCAGCACTACAATTGGGGATCCACATCGTCGATGCTTCCGTTGCCGGTTTAGGCGGCTGCCCTTATGCCAAAGGTGCTAGCGGCAATGTAGCCACCGAAGATGTCTTATACCTATTAAATGGCTTAGGCATAGAAACCGGCGTATCCATGGAAAAACTGCTAATCGCCGATCGCTATATTTGCCAGCATTTAAATCGCTCTAGTCGTTCTAAAGTGGCGAATGCGCTACAAAGCACTTAGGTATTACCCACTTCACTTAGACTGCGGAGTAGTAAGTGTAAGATGAGGGCGATTTTGAATTAGCTGCATCTTCCTCGGCTGGCTTTGGCGAGCCCTCCTTTGAGAAGAAACTGCTAAAATCCTTAGGTGTACCAGCCTTAGATGTAGCAGAAAGAGTTCTTCTGAGCAACCCGTCAGATTGAGACTTTTTCTCTCCAGACTCCGATACGGATCTAGCCCTACTTCCGTTCATTGGTTTTTTTTGTTCACTTCCTTGTTTCTCGTCTATGAGCCCCCTATAGTTCTCATTAGATACTCCTCCCATCTGATTTGGTTTAGGCGTGGTAGAACTACTAGATGAACTCGAACTGCTAGATGAACTCGAACTGCTAGATGAACTCGAAGTATTCAGGCTCATTGGATAGGCAGGTCCCTGCGTCAATCCGCAACTGCTAGATGAACCCAAATTGTTGCCATGGGCCCCATGCTCACTCTCTGCCGGTGTTAAAGAAGATATGGGATGGTTTAGAATAAGATTCTCTTTGGCTAATAAAGAATCAAGAGCCTCATACTCTTTCTTTAATTCTGCGTATTGAGGAGTCATGTATAGGAGGTTGAGCCCAACGCTTAAACGTAAGGCATCTTGAATGAATCGTCCCAAAAGTGCTGTTTTATAGGGTGCAAATCGTGAAAACGCGCCTTCCCGTATGCCATTAGGGTAATTAAGTGCCACAGAGATGCGTATGCCTTTTGGAAGCTGTTTTATGATTTCGTCATAGTCACCGTCTAGGAGACTATCGTCATAGTCCTTATAAGGAGCTCCCTTCTCCCTTAAAAAATCTTTTTCTTCCTTCGTGAGTCCATTTTCATTTGCAGCCATAATTTACCTCGCATTTATCTTATTGATATTTAAGACTATTTCAAGTCTATTCTATTCCCGGTTTTAAGAATCGTGCCCAAAAGGCCAGCTTCAGTTAAAACTGTTTAATATTATACCATGAAAACTTAAGGAAAGATTAAGTCTAGGTCGAAAATGTGAAATTTTGCTAAGTCCTCAATCCCCTGCCCCGCTTTAACAACACATAGCACAGCACAGCAAAAAAGACACTCGCGGCAATAGAGATGAACAATCCAAGCCAGGGTGAAACATCGGCCACGCCCAACATGCCATAGCGAAAACCATTCATTAAATATAGAATGGGATTGAAATGCGCCGCCACACGCCAAGCAGGAGGCAAGGCTTGTATGGAATAAAATACCCCACCCAAATAAGTTAAAGGCGTTAACACAAAATTAGGAATAATGGAGATGTCGTCGAAAGTAGTGGCAAAGAGCGCATTGAAAAATCCCGCTAAGGAAAACAACCACGCTGAAATCAATAAAATAGCCAACATGCTGAAAAAATGTTGTATCGGTATATGAGTAAAGAAAGACGCTACCACCATAACCACCGCCCCTACCACTAAGCCACGTATGACACCACCCAAAGTATAACCCAATAAAATAGTCCACTCGGAGACGGGTGCAACCATGAGTTCTTGCACGCTGTGGGTAAACTTGGCGGAAAAGAAAGAGGCCGACACATTGGCATAAGCGTTTAAGATCACCGTCATCATCACTAAGCCGGGAGCGATAAATTGTATGTAATTGTAGCCCTCCACTAATCCTATGCGTGAACCGATCACATGGCCAAAGATGACAAAATACAAACTCATCGTAATAGCCGGTGGTAATAGCGTTTGCGGCCAAATGCGGAATATACGTACGCATTCTTTGCGCACTATCGTTTTGAGTGCAATCCAGTTAATCATTTTAAACAGCATCCTCTACAGTGTGCCCCGTCAGGCGTATAAATAATTCTTCCAGGCGATTAAATTTGTTGCGCAAACTTAGAATACGAATGCCTGCTGCATCCAGTGATGTGAATAATTCATTCACCGTTTGATGTTCTAGCAAATCGACTTCCAAACTGTCTGGAGTCACCAATCTACACGTAAAGTGTTCTAGCTTAGGCGCTTCGGGAAGAATACTGTCTACATCTAAAATTAAAGTTTCACCGGTTAAATCACCTAACAGCGAATGCACACTTTTTTCAACTAAAATTTCACCGTTATCAATAATGGCGACATTCTTACATAAAATTTCAACTTCTTCCAAATAGTGCGTGGTTAAGAGCACGGTTAACCCTTGCTGGTTTAATTTTTCCAGATACACCCACAATGAACGCCTGAGCTCTATATCCACCCCCGCGGTAGGTTCATCGAGAATGAGCAATTTGGGCTGATGCACCAAGGAACGAGCAATCATCAAGCGACGCTTCATACCGCCCGATAAAAAACGCACCGTTTCATTGCGTTTTTCCCATAAGCCCAATTGTTGCAAATAATGTTCGGCTTGTTCCTTGGCCTGGCGATAAGGCACGCCATAGTAACCGGCTTGCGTTACCACCACGTCTATGGTTTTGGTGAAAATATTGAAATTAAACTCTTGCGGCACTATGCCTATTAACTGTTTGGCTTTTAAAATATCATCGTCTATGGAATGCCCAAATACGCGCACTGACCCCGAGGTTTTGGTGACTAATGAAGAAACAATGCCTATAAAAGTGGATTTACCGGCGCCATTTGGACCCAATAAGGCAAAAAAATCGCCTTCTGCTATGGACAAACTGATACCCTTTAAGGCTACTTTCCCAGATTGGTACACTTTGACCAAGTTTTCGATTGTTAACGCCTGACTCATGTGCGCTCCGTACTCTGTTGATTGGCTGTATGGTAGCACAGTTTTGTGCTTGACCCAACTTCTGAAAATAATTTATACTATCGCATATAACTACTTACTTCCTCTGGCCCGTCATTGCGAGCCGCGAGCGTAGCGAGCAGGCGCGGCAATCCAGGAAAATATTAAGCAATGAAAAGGATCATCATTTACGGCAAGATTTATAGAGCAAAGCGATACTTAGAGAAATGAGCTCTTGAACCCCTGGATTGCTTCGCAAGCTCGCAATGACGAACCGGTGCAATGTACACATTCACAGTACTGACAGAGGCCATATTCTTTTTTTAGGAGAATGAATAAAACCATGCAAATTCACCTAGACGATGCCAACACCACTTATCGCATTCAGCGTTATGAGCCTAAGAAAATCACCATTAACGACGTGGTTTATAATGATAATTTAATACTTTCTACAGAAAAAATTTGGGCAAACCAATATATTTCGCATAAAACCAATAGTGCAGATGAAAAAGAACTCGCACCTTTTATTACTCTAAAACCGCAAATTTTTTTATTTGGCACTGGCGAAACGCAACAATTTTTATCGCCGTGGTTACAAGCCTTGTTTTACAGTCACGGCATAGGCGTAGAAGCTATGTCTACTTCTGCGGCCTGTAGAACCTATAATGTGTTATTGGCCGAAGGTCGTTATGTCATGGCGAGTTTGTTATTATAAGAAGGGCGGCTCACGAGCCGCCCCTACATAGATTTCGATCTCGGTAATATTCTAATTAAACTGATCTTATTGCCTTCTACTTCTAAAATTTCTAAGCGACACCCCCCTAGAGAAAGACAGGTTCCTGCTTGTGGCATCGCTTCTAAATATTCTGTTACTAAACCACTCAAGGTTCTAGGCCCTTCGCTGGGAAAATTTACTTGCAAGATGCGGTTCAATTCGCGTACATGGATGGTCGCATTGACGATATAACTACCCTCTATTTCGGATTGCACCAACGCTTCCTCACCGCTTCTTTCCATAGCCAACTCACCGACGATTTCATGCACAATATTGCCTAAGCTCACCAAGCCTAGAATGTCGCCATATTCATCGACCACAAAAGCATGATTGCGATCCTTTAATTTAAAATGTTTCATTTGTGTAGACAATAGCGTTTCTTCAGGTATGAAATAAGGTTCTTTCATTAAGGAAAAAATGGCTTTTTTATCCGGATTCGGACCAAAAAATAGCTCGAGCGCATTGAACACGGGCAAAATGCCTTTGATTTCATTCACATCATCTTGATACACAGGGATCTCTTTCATATTACAACTTAACAACTGTAGCCGAATTTTTTCTAAGTCATCGTCTATATCGATGCTCACGATCTTATTACGCGGGATCATCACATCATTCACCGTCATCTTTTCTAAATCTAAAATTCGCAATAACATTTCCTGGTGATGTGCCGTCATTTTGCCCGTGGAGTCGGCCACTACGGAACGCAGCTCTTCAGAAGTCAATCGATCGCTATGGGCGTGTTGTAATTTAACCCCTAAGAGTCGCAATAACCCATTTGAAATTTTAGTGGCTAACCAGACTATGGGGTACAGTAGATAAAAGATCAGCACTAAAGGCCAGGAAACGATGAAACTAAATTTTTGCGGATGGGTAACGGCCAAAGTTTTGGGCGCAATCTCGCTTAAGATTAAGACCAGGAGCGTCAACACCACGGTGGCTAGGACCACGCCAATTTCGCCCCAAAAATGAATGGCCAACATAGTGGCAACGGCAGAAGCAACGATATTGGCAAAAGTATTGCCAATGAGTATAGTTGCCAATAAGCGATCGGGTTTTTTGAGTAAAAAAAGAACTCTTTTGGCGGGCGATACACCCATTTGCGCTAAATAACGTAATCTATAACGATTGATCGCCATTAAAGCCGTTTCTGATGCTGAAAAAAATGCCGATACCAGCAATAACCCCGCTAAAATAATGCTCGAAGTAACTGCGTTTAAGCTGTGCAAATTTTAACTCTCCATAAAATTGTGGCTATAATACGTACAGTATGCTACATAAGAATTGTATCTCACAGGATGTTCTACGGAAGGGCGACTCGCGAGTCGCCCCTACAAAACGAGCCTCGGAACAATGTAGGGGCGGCTCGTGAGCCGCCCGAATAACCCTGTGAAACGTCTCACCACATCTTCAACTGCGAAAAACACATTATCGCAAGAACTTGTGCGGCATAGCAAGGCTGAGTATAATGAGCTCATTATACGCAACGAGAGTCCATTATGTTTAATTCCTTAACGGAAAAGCTCAGCGCTACCCTCAATAAATTGACGGGGCAAGGGCGCATCACCGAAAAAAATATTACCGATACGTTGAAAGAAATTCGCGAAGCCTTGTTGGATGCTGACGTTGCCTTAAGCGTAGTCAAACATCTGCTCAACGATATTAAAAAGCGCGCCTTAGGACATGAAGTATTGCGCAGTCTTTCCCCAGGACAAACCTTAATCAAAATCATCCACGATGAATTGGTTCTCGTCATGGGTGAAAAAAATGAAATCCTAGATTTAGCGGTACAACCCCCGGCTATTATTCTATTGGCTGGCTTACAAGGCTCTGGTAAAACCACCACGGCCGCCAAATTGGCTAAATTTTTACAGGAAACGCATAAAAAGAAGGTCTTATTAACCAGCGTAGACATCTATAGGCCCGCGGCTATACTGCAATTAGAAACCTTGGCGAGCCAAATTGGTGCTGAATTTCATCCCAGCTCTAATAAGGACTCTCCTATTAAAATAGCCCAATCTGCTGTGTTAGCAGCTAAACAAAAAAGCCTGGATGTGGTCATCATCGACACCGCTGGGCGCTTACACATCGATAACGACATGATGAATGAAATAGAAAGCTTGCACAAGGCCGTATCCCCCACTGAAACCCTGTTTGTAGTCGATAGTATGACGGGGCAAGATGCCGCTAAAACGGCGCACGCTTTCCACGAAAAGCTGCCTTTAACGGGAATCATCCTCACCAAAACCGACGGTGATGCCCGCGGCGGCGCGGCTCTTTCTGTGCGTTTTCTCACGGGTAAACCAATTAAGTTCATGGGTACGGGTGAAAAAATAGAAGCCTTATCCCCCTTTTATCCCGAACGCATCGTGTCGCGTATTTTGGGCCGTGGCGATATAGTCAGTTTAGTGGAATCGGTACAAAGCTCGGTCGATCAAGAAAAAGCCGCCAAAATTGCCAAGAAAATCCACAAAGGCCGCGGTTTTAATTTAGAAGATTTTAAGAGCCAACTGCAAGAAATGAAAAAAATGGGCGGTTTATCGTCGATGATGGATAAGCTCCCCGGCTTAGGGGCCGTATCGCAAACCGTAAAAGATAAAATGTTAGGCGATAAAAGTTTGATTCGCTTCGAAGCCATCATTAATTCCATGACGCCTAAGGAACGCCATTTCCCCGACCTCATCAATGGTTCACGCAAACGTCGCATTGCCAAGGGTTCCGGTACTTCCATACAAGATATCAACCAGCTGCTCAAACAATTTGAACAGATGCAAAAAATGTTTAAAAAGATGGCTAAAGGTGGCTTGAATAAAATGATGCGTCACTTAGGCGGCAATCTACCCGGCGGGATGGGTGGTCTGCTGGGGCAATAATCAATTGTACGCACTCTAATCTCAGATGATCTACCGTAGGGGCAGCCCCCCGTGACTGCCCTGGTTAGGGCGGGCACAGGGGCCCGCCCCTACGAAAAACACCGCGTTACTTCTTTAAAAATGGAGATTAAACATTGACTTTATTTTAAATTCTGTTAATATGTGCGCCTCTAGTCCTCCATGCCGGAGTGGCGAAATTGGTAGACGCGCCGGACTCAAAATCCGGTGGTGGCAACACCGTGTCGGTTCGAGTCCGACCCCCGGCACCATTAATTTAAGAATGCTTTCGCGCTCTCCGACAGTTCTGCGAAACGGGGAATAACAAGAAACACTACGCCCAAGATAAAATAGACGATTGGTTTAGAAAGAGGCACCTGTATAGGGTTTTTACGGTGATCCATGTATTGGAGCACCGCTCCCATCAAAAAAGCAATGCCGGCGATGGTGCTGATGGCATTTAACATTTTTTGAACCCCTGTCAAAGGTCCTAACAGCGCTTTTGAAGCATCGCCTAAGGACTGGCCTGCTTGCATAGTAACCCAATAAAAGGTTAGTGCTAAATATGTGGTTATTTTTTTATACATTGCTTTTTCTTTAATAATACCGAAGTTGGGGTGAACGATGGGGCTCGAACCCACGACAACCGGAATCACAATCCGGGGCTCTACCAACTGAGCTACGTCCACCATAATATACAACTGTGAGCTTACTTTAATTTTGGTGCGCCCGGCAGGATTCGAACCTGCTACCCTCGGCTTAGAAGGCCGATGCTCTATCCGAATGAGCTACGGGCGCTTTAAAACCTCGCGGCAACTGCGCTGACCGCAAAAAATTTGATCGGGGTAGAGGGATTCGAACCCCCGACATCCTGCTCCCAAAGCAGGCGCGCTACCAGACTGCGCTATACCCCGATACTCTACTTCACGCAGGACAATGCCCGCATAAAGTGGTAGAATGATACCTATACACCGGTAAAAAAGCAAGGCTAATCCCTATGACAGCGCACATTATCGACGGCAAAAGTATTGCAACACGCTTGCAATCTGAATTATCAGGGGCCATTGCGCTACAAATGGAAAAGAAGCGGCGTGCGCCCGGCTTAGCGGTGGTCTTAGTAGGCAACGATCCTGCATCGCATATATATGTACAAAAAAAAATCGATGCCTGCGCTGCTGTGGGTATCCTGTCCGAAGCCCATCGTTTAGATGAAAATACCAGCCTAGAGTCCCTGCTCGCCTTAATCGATACCTTAAACAAAGCCGGGCACATCGATGGTATTTTGGTGCAAGTTCCCCTGCCAGCACATATTGATGCCAATACCATCCTAGAGCGCATTCATCCGGCTAAAGATGTCGATGGTTTTCATCCTTATAATTTAGGCCGTTTGGCACAGCGCCGTCCTTTATTACGCCCCTGCACCCCTTATGGCATCATGACCCTGCTGTCTCAACTCACTATCCCGGTTAGGGGTTTGCATGCGGTAGTTGTAGGCGCCTCCAATACCGTAGGCCGCCCTATGGCTTTTGAGCTGCTATTAGCCGGCGCCACCGTTACCATTTGCCATCGTTTCACAAAAAATTTAGCGCAACATGTAGCTCTTGCCGATATATTAGTGGTAGCCGTAGGCAAAGCTGATGTGGTACAGGCAGAATGGATTAAACCCGGCGCTAT
>VFJT01000040.1 GCA_009885935.1 Gammaproteobacteria bacterium | reverse complement strand
ATGCTATTTATAAAACCTATGCCACATCCAGTTGCACGCGCGCATAAGGGCCTTGTATAAAATAGTTGGTGTACTGTGTAGAGGTATCTTGAGTACTCATAACGCTATTCTGAACGGCGTCAAAATAGTTAGTCACTTGATAGCCTCCTTCGAAACCTAAACTATAGCCATTATTCACATCCACCTTATACATTACCGATAATTTAGCATCGGCTTCAGGCACTACGCGGGTATTGGTCTCTACTTTATTGTCGGTATTTGTCGTTCTCTCCGTAATAGTGGGAGGAGGATTAAAAATCTGTATCCCGACTAATTCATCGTGGTATTGTTTCCCCCGAACATCTATATCGCCTACTAATAAAGAAAGTCCTAAGGTGCTACGCAAGGAAAATCCGCGTCCTAGATTAACCCCCGCATCACTACCAAAACGGGGGCCTAGGCCTTGAAAATCAGATTCCCATGTAGGCTCATCTGTAACCCTCATATCAACCACAATAACACCAGGCAGAATTGTTGTGTCGGCATGATAGAAATCATCCGCCCGAGCTTTTGCTTTATAGTCTATGCTGGCATAGCGTAGGCCCGCAAAAGGATGCAAGCTAAGGCGTTGCCCTACAGTGATAAGTTGACCGAAGGTTAAATCGGCAGCATTATAGTTCGTCTCTACTTCAGCCGAGTGCTCGCCACTTGTGGTAATGTCTCGAGGAAGGCGGGGGGAAATTTCCTGCAGTGACGTCGTCGGTTCAGTCACTGAATCGCTCTGGCTGGTATTGAGTTGCGTAAAGGCAAGGTTAACATCGCGCCCATTACCCGGGAAATGGTAGCTAATATCTGCGCCCCAGCCCCAATTATAATCTGAACCTACGGTATAAGCTCTATTGCTGTCCTCAACAGGATAGAAATTCGGTGTATCTAATGCGGTATGCAAATAGTTGTAGTTGGTCTCGGGTTCAAGGTAATTGGCTTGTAGACCAAAAGACCAGGAACCCTCTTGATGCGGTGCCATCAAAACAACACCCGAGACCATAGGCATTGAATTGTCGGTTTGGGCAGCTAAAGCTGAAGTGCCCGCTAAAACAAAAAATAGTGCTGCTGTAATCTTTTTAACCATTTTCCCATAGTCCTTATGTAAGTTTAAAGATTTACTCTACCAGGAAAATAAATCATCGTCAAGAATGAATGAAACAGCGCTCGGGCGGCTCATGACCACCCGAGGAACTTAACAGAATGCTATTTATAAAACCTATGCCACATCTAGTTGCACGCGCGCATAAGGGCCTTGTATAAAATAGTTGGTGTACTGTGTAGAGGTATCTTGAGTACTCATCACACTATTCTGAACGGCGTCAAAATAGTTAGTCACTTGATAGCCTCCTTCGAAACTTAAAGTATAACCATTATCCACATAGGTCGTATACATTGCAGATAATTTAGCATCGGCTTCAGGCACTACGCGGGTATTAGTATCTATTTTATTGTCGGTATTTGTCGTTTCGTCGAAAATAACGGTGCCAAAAAAGAAATCGATCTCAGTCCTATCTTTGCGGGATCGTTTCTCACGAATATCTATCTCGCCAGCTAACAAAGAAAGTCCCAAGGTGCTACGCAAGGAAAACCCGCGCCCTAGATTAAACTCTGCATCACTACCAAAACGCGGACCTAGGCCTTGAAAATCAGACTCCCAGGTGGAATCATCCTTAACATTCAGCTCAGCCCTAGGGTTGAAGTCGCTTGGTATGAGGAAGATATAGCTATCATCCGCCTGAGTTTTTGCTTTATAGTCTATGCTGGCATAGCGTAGGCCTGCAAAAGGATGCAAGCTAAGGCGTTGCCCCACCATGATGAGTTGGCCAAAGGTTAAATCGGCAGAATTATAGTTCGTCTCTACCTCGGCAGAGTGCTTGCCGCTTTGCTCAACGCGTATAAATGTTCCATTAAACAAAGGTATTTGAAAACCCTTCGTCGGATCAACCGCTGAATCGCTATGGCTGGTATTCAGTTGCGTAAAGGCAAAGTTAACATCCCGCCCATTTCCTGGGAAATGGTAGCTAATATCCGCGCCCCAGCCCCAATCATAGTCTGAACCTACGGTATAAGCTATATTGCTGTCATCAAACGATGGATCTAATACGGTATGAAAATATTTGTAGTTGGTATCGGGTTCAAGGTAATTGGCTTGTAGACCAAAAGACCAGGAACCTTCTTGATGCGGTGCCATCAAAACAACGCCCGAGACCATGGGCATTGAACTGTCCGTTTGGGCGGCTAAAGCTGAAGTGCCCGCTAAAACAAAAAATAACGCTGCTGTAATCTTTTTAATCATTTGCTCATAGTCCCTATGTAAGTTTAGATGTTTACTCTACCAGGAAAATAAACCATCGTCAACAACAAAGCCGACATTTGAGAAATGCTCTTCCGCATAAATGTGCACCTGCCATACAGCCCCTAATATTAATATTGGGGTATAAAGAGTATAATGCTATGCAATAAAACGAAAACTAGAGATGTCTCATGCCAATCGCTGTTCCCCAAAATATACTGGTTCTAATCGACATACAAAAAGAGTATGTCACTCCGGGAAGACCTTTTTATTTGTCTGGCATTGAGCCCAGCCTTGAAAATAGTCGCCAGCTATTGGAATTCGCGCGCAAAAATGATTGGGAAAGAATTCATATTCAACACTCCAATGGCGATGCAGCGGAACGATTCAACCCGCAAACAGAATATTTTGATTTTGTAGAAGGCTTTAACCCTATAGATTCAGAAAAACATTTTGTAAAAATGGATTTTTCGTGTTATTCCAGCCCAGAGTTTAGCGCGTATTTATCCGAGTTGTTTACATCAGAACAACCCGCACCTAATATCTATCTGATAGGCTACAATACCGTCATGTGCTGTTTATCTACCTTAGAAGAAGCTAGACGAAAAAAACATAAAATGCATTTAGTCAAAGATGCAACGCTCGCAAAAGCGATTGCAGGTGTGACTGAAAGCGACATGCACCAAATTATGCTGGGTGTTTATGCCGCTAAAGGATTGGCTTCTTTGGTCACTACGGAAGAGATTATTCGTTAGATGTGAATGATCGCGTAGGGGCAGGCCCCCGTGCCTGCCCTACCAGGGGCAACCACAGGGGGTTGCCCCTACGAAAACATTGCTCCACTACACAAGGGTTAAAATCATGTTACACGCACAGAACAACATAGACTTAAAAATAAATCGCATTATAACAAAGCTCGGTCTACAGCCACACCCAGAAGGGGGTTTCTACAAAGAGACTTTTAGATCTAATATGAATGTTACTGTGGATAAAGAAATATATGGGATAGACAAAAGATCGGCCGGCACATCCATCTATTATTTACTCAGAGGCAATGAGTTTTCTGCTTGGCACAGATTCAAATCGGATGAAGTATGGAATTATCATGGTGGCAGCTCACTTACTCTACACATGATTAACGGTGAAACAGGAACCTATAGCCAAGCGATTATTGGCGATGCTACCGCCGAAACAGCGGAGCCTCAATTCACCATAAAAGAAAATACCTGGTTTGCCGCTTCCGTCAATGACAAAGAATCTTTCTCATTAGTTGGGTGCGCTGTTTTTCCAGGCTTTGACTTTTCTGATTTTGAATTGGCTGATCCTACGCTGATGGAGGTTTATCCCGAACTAGCTCATATCATAATAAAATATATGCCTGTTTCTTTAATTAATCCTATTGAGGTTTCTTGAACAAAACTGAGTTCATCCGATAAATTTATCTACAAACTCGCGTGGTGGATTTGCAATTTTTCCCAGTTTATGATCAAAAAAAGCGTGCGTTGTTTCCCCTATTGCAGCCACTTTTCCAGAATCACGTTTTATTACTTTATAGAAAAAATCGACGGTTTTCTTTTGTAAATTGGCGCAAGTGCATTCAACGATAAGAACATCACCATGAAAAGATTGTGCCTTATAACGCATAGAGGCTTTAGTAATAACATAACCAATGTTATCGCCTAAATTTAATTCCGACATGCCCTGCAGTTTTAACCAGCGCATTCTTGCTTCATGCACTATAGCCAAATAGGCATCGACACCCACATGGCCCGCATAATTAACCTGGTCAATGGTTACCGCTATTTCTGTAGAAAACATTTTGGCTCCTGATTATAGTACACCGTATAAAGACACACGATATATTTCTGATTATACCACTTTTTTGAAAAGAGTGAAAAAGCCTCTAAAACTATGCTATGCTCACTTTTTTATTACCTATAGGCAGCTATGAACCTATACCTCAATGATCAACTATTAGCGTCAACTGCAGCCTCACCACTGTGCTTTGATCGCGGCTTATTGCTGGGCGATGGCTTATTTGAGACCATACGCGTTGAAAATAATATCCTATTGTTTTTTGACGCCCATTATCAGCGTTTAAAACAAGGGGCTTTAGCCTTAGCGATTGATTTTACCCTTTCAGCACAGGAAATATTTTTGTGGTTATAGGCGACACCATTATCACGCCACCATTAAAAGACGGCGTTTTGCCTGGAGTCACGCGACAAGCAATCATTGCGGCTAGCCGTCAAATGAATATAAATATCTTAGAAAAAACTTTGTATCCTGACAATCTACTCACCGCCTCAGAATGTTTTAGCAGCAACAGCTTAATTGAAATACAGCCGATTCTTTCTATAAACGAACATCATTTTGCTACTGGATCGGTGGCAACGATAACAAAGTGCATAATAGAGGCTTATGTTGCGCACAAAGGAACTTTATATGCGCCCTAAAAAATCACCTCGATACGCTTAACTGCCGATCCTGTATTAATCCAGATT
>VFJT01000169.1 GCA_009885935.1 Gammaproteobacteria bacterium | reverse complement strand
GATTCAGCCAACTGCTGCAACCGACTCATAGGAAGCTTAGTCACTTTGGCTACAAAAGATAAATCAAGCCCTTCGGTAATCAACTTTTTGGCCACTTCTAACTTTGTTCTTACTATACCTTTTTCCTCGCCTCGTTTCTCGCCTCGTTTCTCGCCTCGTTTCTCGCCTTCCTCGAAACCCTCTGCTCTTAACTGCTCTGCTAAAGTCATCATTTCTGCACCTCTTTCTTGACCAAACTCTTTTCTTACAAACTTAAAAAATGCTTCTTTACTCTTTAAAGCCCCACGGCTTAGTACATAGTGTAGCATAGTCCCCACTATTTTTTGACCCCCTTCCAGTTGTTCTAATTTCTGGCATTCCGCCACTATATTCTGTAAAAAGGATAAAAAATCATTCGCGTAAATGTATTTTAAAGCAAATTCCATAATACCAGACCATACATGGCTTTTGATTTCTTCATCTTCTATAGTCCCTAAATCTAATAGCTGAAATGGCTGTAAAAAATAACGGTCGACTAAATCTCTAGGCGCATCTACCAATTCTCTAATATCCCGAGTATAAGGATAGGTCTTTTTGCCATGATAAATGACTACAGGGTAAATCAACGGCAATGGTTTTTCATAATTGCGTCCTTTTTTGCCTTTCTCTGCTTCTATATGCTGTTCTAAGATGTTGAGACTATACCGCAATATCTTTAGCGGCATTAAACGCAAAGGGGTACTTTGATGCTCAACCAGCAACGTTAGATAACAATCCTTATCCACCATTTTGGCTTTATAGGATATATCCAGTATCCTTTCATCGCCGAACACATCAATATGCGAGCGAGGCTGTAATTCCATGGTGCTTAGATCCGTTATTTTTAACAACTCGGCGGGTAAGTATGCGTTAAAAATATCTGTGGCCACCTTTTTGTCGGATAACATAGCCCGCGTAAACGTATCATGCGTATAAAGTATCGGGTTATCATCTTGCATTCTAAATCCCCCATAGATGGCGCATTATTGGGGGGAATGTTAAAAATTTTTATGGTAAATAGTACATTAACGCATTGTATAGTGAGCTCGCTTTCGTCTTGCAACGCTTGCTTATCACTACACTGTTTATTATGGACCTTTGATAGAAATTGTCAATAGTTTTTTTGAAAATAGTTAAACTATTTTTTTTCTTAAAGTAGCAGCCTTAAAACCGTCTCTTTAACGACCCAATGTGACACGAGTCCATTTAGGACCATGAATCGCATTTGCCCGTAGGCTATTATCATCAGGGGCCGACTCATTCTTGAATGGAGGCTTTGGCACAGAGAAGAATAATGAGCGCGGCGGTGACTGGTCTCGTATTAACTGCTTCAGGTGCTGGATGCTAGTTTCATGGACCGCTATTTCTTTGTCATGCTGCGCTAAATGTTCATAGTTTACTTGTAATCTTTCTTCTATGTTGCTTTCTTTTATTTTTGCTTTAAGCTCTGGCAAGGTGTGATTAGCATACCGTTTGTTCTTATGGAATAAAGGCACTACTAGGCTGTGCTCAGCTTCTAAAACAGATTGTAGCGCGCGCAATAGTGTAGAAAGATTTATTCTTAATTTAAAATATGCCTGGGGCGCGAAAACCTTGTTAAGCGATGCGAGGTATTGTAGAAATTGATCACAGCATTGTTTAGTCTCTACAGCCCTTTGTATCGCATTCTCTCGCTGGGCAATAGCATAGTCCATTATGTTTTGCAGACCTTCATCTTGCACTGAATCCGCTTCAGTAAACCCAACGGGGGCAATAGACCCCAATTCTGAAACAAATGGATTTATCTGTGTGTCAACAAAATTTTCTGAAAAAATGTCTATTGGTCCATTACGCAACTCTATCGTTCTAGACCAAGGCGATCTCATAGCTTGATACGCTTTTTTCGCCACTGTGAGCAGATGTATAGCGCTGAGGAGGAATTCCCTCGTTTTTTCATTTTCAGTAATGCATTTTTCTAGGATGGCTATTTTGACACGGTTTTCCAGCAGAGCCATGCGCTCTATATTGAGCGCTTCATAGTACTGCTTAGCGTACTGTTTAATAGCAATGAGTTCTTTTTTCTCAGACTCTAATATGGCCTGTAATGACGGTTGGCTAAATAATGCTTGTAACGCAGCTTGCAGCTCAGCTTCAAGCCCATAATTCCCACCCGTTCCCTCTGGGGTTTGCCTCATTTGAAAAGATGCAGACATGTTATTGTTTCCTTATACTGAAGCTTAATATTTATAATTGCAGCATTATGTTAAACTAAAAACAACTTCCCCGCAAATGCAGGGAAGTAACCGAACGTATTTTTACATTGCCCTCTATTTCTTCAGGGCTCGGTGCAACCTTTTTTATGACCGTACAGGTATAGGTCTGCCATTTGAAAGACCGCCTAATAAGGGGTTCTTCTCTTCTGGCCCACAGGCATCTCTCGATACTCTCGCTTCCTTCTGTTGCTTCTCTTGTGATGAAAAGAATGAGAAGAGCGACTTGGGCTTAAACATAGGAACGAGCTTAGGATTGCTAACTTCGATAGCGATAGCGACTTCATCCTCAGCCTCGCTCTTGAGCTTTATCGCTGCATTAACTGCCTTAGGCGCACAGGCTTTAAGCCCTTTTTATCAAACGTCAACTATCTTTGCCGGTCAGCGACAATTAAGATTGCCGGTTTTATGATGTGTTAAATTACGTCATGACAACTCCTTGTGTTTGTTTTATCTACAGCT
>VFJT01000112.1 GCA_009885935.1 Gammaproteobacteria bacterium | reverse complement strand
TATCGCCCGATGGTCTTGCTCAACGATATTGTTCAGGTATTTTATCTGCCTCGCCAGTATCGGCATCAAAATGCCTGTCATCATAAACAGGAGTGCCAACTGTAAGTTTCATCTGCTCGCCAACTACAACCTACTTGGGATTTATGTTTTTTCCGGAACTCATTTTCTAGTTGCGGGGCATATTCTATCACTCATCGATTCACCGTAGAATGATCCACTTTCACTCCTCGTTCTGCCATCAACTCTTCTATATCCCTATAACTGATCGCATAAGCTAAATACTACCGCGCTGCCATCAGAATTATCGATTGTTTGAAATGTTTCCATTTGAAGCTTAGCATTTCCGTCTCCATGTCCTTATCAATATCCGGCTATTCTACAGCCTTTGACCTGAAATTGCGACAGAACCAAAGCATGTTATTTCGTCAATTGTTTGTGTCTCAATGAGGAGAAGATCATGTTTTTATCTTTTTTTATTGAGCGATATTTATCATGGAAAAAAAGGAGAAGCAAAATGCTTATTTTATCTAGACGTATCGGTGAGGTCATCATGATAGGGGATGACATTACGGTGGTTCTATTAGGAGTGAAAGGGAATCAGGCGCAACTGGGTATTCATGCGCCTAAAAACATTGCAGTGCACAGAGAGGAAATCTACGCCAAGATCCAGAAAAGCGTATCTGAGCACAATGATTAGTATTTTTTAAATGGAGGTGATAAGGTAATTGCGGCACAAGCTGTGTCGCAATTACCTTTAATACAAGGCTCAATAGTCATGCCAGGGTGATGGGGAGATATCACCGTGACAGGACCCGGCCAGCTCTCTGCCATAATATTAACCTTTTAAGCTTGATACTTATGGCCCCGTGGCTTCCTGCCCCCTACGGTATTCTGGAGCCTCTGTATAAGTCGAACAGATTTTCTTATCGGTTATCATCTTGTCAATTCTCCGCACTATTGTACCTGCCTCTTTAAAAAATGAAACCTGTTGGAAAGTCCATTTCTTTCCATCAGTAACAAGTCTATGATTGTTAGGCTCAATTCCCTCAGTAGAATCACGTTTACGTTTCCTGCTCATAGCTTGTTCAGGATGTTCTACATCCACATTTTGAAGATTAATGCCTAAACTCTCTTTATCTTCTTCATCCGCATGCGCTACTTCCTCTACAGGCTGCGTATTTAACATCTCTACATCCGTTTCATCAATACAGCCGGGTGTAGCGGAGAAAAAAGCATCTACGTCATTACCACCAAGCCCATCCATGCGATCAACTGTATCTTCATTTATACGGATGCTTTTAAGAAGTTTATCAGTAACATTTAACCAGCTAGACCCTATAGGATCGCATATCTCATGATCTACGCTACTATTTTGTTGAAGAATATCCTTAATATAAGCGCTAATATTTTGCCAGCACACGAACGAGATAGACCCAGGATCTAATATATTTTTACCCGCATGAATCTGGCTTCGAAAAAGAGAAAGAGCACTGATTATTATAGGCTTAATGTGAATCTGGCGTTGCAGAATCTTAGCAGTAAGATTTAACCAACTAAGCTCTAGAGTTTCTCTAACTTTAGAAGGAATGCTAGAACTAGTTTCTACCTCGCTAAATTCCTCAATGGGATCGAATGCATCACTTTTTTCAAGGATACTGCGAAAAACTTTCCCAGTAACAGTTAACCAGCTAGACTCTGTGGGATTGTACCGCTCCTCTTCTACGTTAGTCTTGTGGTCAAGAATAGCCTGAATGTAAGCCGTAATCTTTTTCCAGTTCAATAACGAGATAGACTCAGGATCTAATATATCTTTACCTGCAGAAGTCTGGCGTTTAAGAATAGAAAGAATATTACTCATTTCAAATTCAATAGAAAGAACATCGCTCATTTTAAACTCACTAGAATCAGATTCATCCTCATGTCTATTAAGCTGGCGTTGCAGAATCTGCCCAGTAAGATTTAACGTAAGCGGTAAATAATCCCCCTGGTTGACAGGAGCTACTTAATCAAGGCTGGATCGATGTTGAAAGGCAGCAATGTCTCAAGCTGTTCGATGGTGGTGCATTCCTGG
>VFJT01000215.1 GCA_009885935.1 Gammaproteobacteria bacterium | reverse complement strand
TTGCTCGCTCATTATATATCTCCGATTGGTCATTATTTATATCCCAGCCTCTGCTAAAAGCGGACATTTTAACTTGGGACAAACCGGACATTACTACTTTGGGCTAACAGGCCTTTGAGTCAAGTTGACAAAGCCCCCAAATTGACGTACCCTGAGGGCAGTATTTTGTAATGTAGATTCAAGAAAATGACAGTTTTAGTCCATTTGCCAAAGTTAAGTATTAAGAACAGCTGCCTATCTTTACTGGCTGCTTTCTTTTATTTTAGCTATTTTAGCCCCAAGCTGGGTGGCAGATAGAGACTAACACTCTAACCTCCCGGCGCTAGTCTCCTGGGGGTCTTACCTAAAATCCCCTTCAGAAGATCCGCGTAGGAAGCTTAGTTTAACTATGATGGGGTATTTTTAAATGATTCAAACCAGCGCACGCTTATTAGTACAAAAAACACCCAGTTTATCGGGCCTAGCCACGCCACCCAGCTCCAAATCACACAGCATCCGTGCCTTAATCTTAGCCTTACTGGCTAAAGGGGAATCTGTATTGACCAATCCGCTGGATTGCAGTGATATGCAGGATGCAATGCGAATTTGTACCCAGTTAGGAGCAAACTTAAGTGTAGATGGGGATACAGTGTGTGTGAATAGTTCCGGTCTGCCATTGCAAGAAAGCGCGCAGATAATCAATAGCGGTAATTCGGGTATTAGTACTCACTTTGTGATGCCACTTTTGGGGTTACGAAAAGAGGTGGAAAAACCAATCATTCTAGATTGCGGCGAACAAATGCGCGCTAGACCTATAGCCCCTTTGGTGAATGCTTTGCGCGCTTTAGGTCTGCGTATAAACTATTTGGACAAAGAAGGGCAATTGCCTATTTCTGTCTGTGGGCCATTGAGTGGTGGTGTTACTGAGGTAGACGGTATTACCTCGCAATATTTATCGGCTTTATTGGTATCGTTGCCTTGTGCGCCCTTGGACAGTGAGATTACGGTCAGCGATCTGCATGAACGCCCTTATGTAGAGATGACCTTAGATTGGTTGAAAAGACTAGGTATCCGCTATCAGCATGTGGCCATAGACAATCGCGATATTTATCATATTCCCGGCCGGCAAAACTATTCGGCGTTCAAAGCGACCATTGCGGGCGATTTTTCTTCTGCTTCCTATCTCATTGCTGCTGCCGTGCTCGGCAACGGGCGTGTAGAATTGCGTGGTTTGGATATGCAAGATCCGCAAGGGGATAAAAGATTAGTGTATTTATTACAAGAAATGGGCGCTGCCATCGAAATAAGCGGGCAAGGCCTGATCATTGAGGGAGGTCATCCACTCAAAGGTTTAAAGATCGATGCAGATGATATTCCAGATTTATTACCGGCTTTGGCAGTGATTGGCACCTATGCCAGTGGTAAAACGGAGCTCACCAATGTGCGTCAAGCGCGCATCAAAGAAACGGATCGCATTCATTCCATGAGCGAAGGTTTAAGCCGTATGGGTGCCAAAGTTACAGTCTATGAAGATGGCATGACCATCTATCCTAGCGCATTACAAGGTGCTACAGTAAAAGGGTACAACGATCACCGCACGGTTATGGCCTTGGCGGTTGCAGGGTTGCGAGCAGAAGGACAAACAGAAATAGACGATGCCCATGCCGTCAATAAAACATTTCCCAACTTTGTATCATTGATGCAATCATTGGGTGCGCAGATGGAGGTGTTACCATGATGATACTCATAGGCTTTAAAAATGTAGGCAAAAGCAGCATAGGGCTAGAATTGGCGCGTCAGATGCACTGTTCTTTCATCGATTTAGATCAAGCGATTGAAGATGCGTATGCTAAAATATTGTTATCTCCGACTATACCCAATGCATTTGGAGATGCGAATGTTTCCGTAGGGGCGGCCCCCTGTGGCCGCCCTTTTGGGCAGGCACGGGGGCCTGCCCCTACGTACGATCTCTCTCGCATAAAGCTAAGCTGCCGCGAGATTACGCGTACTTATGGCGAAACTTATTTTAGAATCTTAGAAAAAAATGTATTTGCAGAAACCCTATCAAAGAAGCCAGCCATACTGTCGCTGGGTGGGGGTACGGTCATGGATGCAGACAACCAAGCTTTATTAAAAGGTCATGTGGTGATCCACATCACTGCGCCTTATGATCTCGTCTATGAACGTATAATGAGTCAAGGGATGCCGTCATTTTTTCCAGCCGACGAATCGCCGCGTACCAGTTTTGATCGTTTGTGGCAGGAACGCAATGCTGTTTATAATCAGCTGGCTAGTTTTAGCATCGATAATGATGCTACGATTGAGTCTGCTGTAAAAAAAATATTAAATCACAATGAAATGAGAGAAAATTCATGAGTTACACTGTTATAAAAAAATTACCGCCTATTGAAAACGTTATGGCCGATTTCCCGTTGTCGCTTGCTGCAGAAGAGCGTATTGTGCAAGATCGTCTAGAGATAAAATCGATCTTAGAGGGCAACGATAAGCGTTTATTGATCATCGTTGGCCCTTGTTCGGCCTGGCCCAAAGAAGCGGTATTAGACTATGCAAAAAGATTGGTTGCATTGAATAAAAAGGTAAAACATGCTTTAAAACTAGTGATGCGGGTATACATTCAAAAGCCACGCACGACTAAAGGATGGTTGGGCCCCATTAACCAACCCGATCTTTTTGTTGAGCCCGATATTGAGGCCGGTATACGCTATACGCGGGAGATGATGGTTAAAGTGATTGAACTGGGTTTGCCTATTGCCGATGAAGCTTTGTTTACCCATAATGCGAGGGGGTTTTTGGAGTTACTATCCTGGGTTGCCATAGGAGCACGCAGCTCGGAAGATCAAGAACACCGCATTTTTGCTTCTAGCTTAGATTGCGCCGTGGGAATGAAAAATCCTACCCACGGATCTTTAAAAATAGGGGTGAATAGCATTGTCGCAGCGCAATATCCGCACGTGGCTGTTTTTGATAACCATGAAATTCAAACTCATGGCAATCCGTACGCGCATCTAGTCTTACGCGGAGGAAATCACGCTCCAAACTATTCCACAGCACATCTAGTAGAAATTAAGCAACATATGCAGGCGCATGCAATACAAAACCCGTCTGTTATGATCGATGTGAGTCATGATAATTGTATGGTAAATGAAAAAAAAGATCACCGTTTACAACCGAAGATCATTTTTGAGGTCATTGAAATTTTAAAAAATCGCCCAGATTTAAAATCTCTAGTCAAAGGCTTTATGATTGAAAGTTTTATCAAAGAAGGCAGTCAAAGCGTTCATTTGGAAGAGCCTGAGAAGATTGATTTAGGCGGGTTGTCGATAACCGATCCTTGTCTAAATTTTGAAGAAACAGAAAGTTTGTTACTCCATTTGGCAAAGGTTTATCCACTATGTTAAACCCCATTAGAGTGCATCTTCCTAGCAAAAAAGCCTATTCCTATCCTATTTGCATAGGAGCAAAACTCTTAGAAAATGTAGAAAGCTATTTACCAAAATGCAATAGTACAGTGGTTATTATCACAGATGATACTGTAAAAAATTTGTATGCAACTTCATTGCAGCAATCTCTCAGTCAATCGAATTATAAAACGTTACTATTATCCTTTCCTGCAGGAGAAGCTTCTAAAAACAGTCAAACTAAAAGTCTGTTAGAAGAAGCCATGTTGGTTGAGGCTTGTGATCGAGACAGCGTAATCTTAGCCGTTGGCGGTGGAGTAGTAGGGGATGTGGCAGGGTTTATTGCCGCAACGTATATGCGCGGCATAGCCTATATCCAAGTACCTACGACTTTATTGGCCATGTTGGACAGCTCTGTAGGGGGTAAAACCAGCATAGATACACCACAGGGAAAAAACCTCATTGGTGCATTTTGGCAGCCTAAGGCAGTCATTGCCGATATCGCTTGTTTAAAAACACTGTCGCAAGAACACGTGGTGAATGGCCTAGTGGAAGCGTTTAAAATGTTTTTGACGAGCGATGCGAAGAGCCTGGAATTTTTAGACCAGAATTTAGATCGTATTTTAGCGCGCGACGAAGCGCTATTAAGCGATGTGGTGCGTCGCGCTGTTAGCATCAAGGCTGAAATTGTAGCGCAAGATGAAAAAGATCATAATCTACGGGCTATTTTAAATTTAGGTCATACCATAGGTCATGCCCTAGAACAACTCAGCGAATATACGCTATTACACGGTTATGCGGTGGCCTTGGGTTTGTTGTTGGAAGCAAAAATCGCACAAAATAGGGGTTATCTAGAGGCGCAACAATATCACTATATAAAAACAGTACTGCAGCGCTTAAATATTAGTGCGGCTCTTCTAAAAAAGTTTGACATCGAGGCCATTATTCAAAAAACAAAGTTGGATAAAAAGAAACGCGATGGCGTAGTGCATTATGTGTTGTTAAATAATTTAGGCAGTGTTTATGAAGCTGAGAATCAATTTGTCCATGCTGTTGACGATGAGATGGTGAGAAGCGCGTTTAGTGATGTGGTTAAGGAATAAAAAGAAGTGGCACGGAACCGTCATTGCGAAGAGCGTAGCGACGTGGCAATCCAAGAAAATGTGATCTTATCGTAGGGGCAGCCCCCCGTGGCTGCCTTTTTTGGGCGGGCACAGGGGCCCGCCCCTACGATAAAACAGTGTAACACTTACGTGTCGCTGAGGGTTTGAAACAGTAATGAGGAATAAAAAATGCCTGGAAATAGTTTTGGTCAAATGTTTAAAATTACCACCTGTGGCGAATCGCATGGCGGCGCGGTTGCGGTCATTGTGGATGGCTGCCCGCCAGATGTAGAGATCGACGAAGCTACGATACAGCTAGAACTAGACCGTAGAAAGCCGGGGCAAAGTGCTATTACCTCGCCCCGTAAAGAAGCTGATCGCATTCATATTTTATCGGGCGTATTTGAAGGTAAAACGACGGGCACACCACTACTATTATTGGCGTATAATTCTGACGCACAACCCGAAGATTATGAACATCTCAAATCAGTTTATAGGCCATCGCATGCCGACTTTAGCTATTTAATGAAATACGGTAGACGCGATTTTAGGGGCAGTGGTAGAGCCAGTGCCAGAGAAACCTTGGCACGAGTCGCAGCAGGTGCTATTGCTAAAAAATATTTACAGCAGCATTTTAATATAGAAATTTTAAGCTTTGTAGAACAAGTTGGACCTATTCGTTCTGACATTGATCACAATACAGTAAGCCGCGCTGCCATTGAAAATAATATCATTCGCTGCCCAGATGAAAAAGCGGCAAAAGAAATGATAGCACTCATTGAAAGTGTGCAAAGAGAGCAAGATTCTATAGGGGGTGTTATTAAGGGCGTGATCCGCAATGTACCCGCCGGTCTAGGTGAACCCGTGTTTGATAAATTGTCTGCCGATTTAGGCAAGGCCATGCTCAGTATCAATGCGGTGAAGGGTTTTGAGTTAGGCAGTGGTTTTGATGGGGTTTCTATGAAAGGCAGCGAGCATAACGATGCTTTTATTTTAAAAGACGATATTGTCACAACCAAAACCAATCACGCGGGTGGGATCTTGGGTGGTATTTCCACTGGCGAAACTATTTATTTTAGAGTGGCGTTTAAAGCCGTTGCGACTATAGGTCTAGCGCAGGAGACGCTAACGGTCGCGCATGAAGCGGTGTCGCTAAAAGCTTCGGGAAGGCACGATCCTTGTGTGTTGCCTAGAGCCGTGCCCATCGTCGATGCAATGTCGGCTTTAGTGATTATGGATCATGTACTAAGGCACAAAGCGCAAAACCAATAGGAGTAAGCCATGATAAAATTGGGTGTTTCTGGTGATCTAGGCTCTTTTTCTGAAGAAGCAGCGTTGTTGTATGCAAAACAGAATGGCTTAACAGTGACTCTTCATTATTTGATCGACATGGAAGGTGTATTGGCCGCTCTTGAAAAGCAAGAAATTGAACTGGGTATTTTGCCCGTTGTTAATCTGAATGGTGGATTGGTTAAACCCGCTTTAGAGGCTATGGGTAAACATTTATTTAGGCCTGTGGATGAGCTGTGGTTTCAGGTTAATCAATGCTTGATGGTGTTGCCCGGAACGGACAAACTACAGATCACCCGCATTGTTTCTCATCCACAGGGATTGGCGCAATGCAGGCATTATCTAGAAAAAGAATTCAATACAATTGACTGTGTAGAATGGTGTGATACGGCAAAAGCCGCCAAAGATTTAGCAGAAGGTCGCTTAGATGCCAGTTGTGCCGTGATAGCGCCCGAGCGGGCTGCACAGATTTATGGCTTAGAAGTAATGGCGAAGGGAATTCAAAATAGCAACCCTAATTTAACGGCTTTTATTTTGGTAAAAAATATTCTAGTAGGGGAAATATAGTATGCAGACATTGCTGCAATTAAGGGAACAGATCAATCAGATAGATAGCGAACTCATTGAAAAATTGGCTATACGACAACAACTCTCAAGAGAGATTGGCGAAATCAAACTAAGACAAGGTATGGAAGTTATTAATCCGGTACGAGAAGAAGAGCTTTATGCCTTATATGAAACACTTTCTTTGCAATATGGTTTAGAGCCTACATTTGTGAAAACGCTCTTTAAACTGATCATCGAGTATTGTAGAGCGGTACAAAAATAGCGACAATATTTTCGTAGGGGCAGGCACAGGAGCCTGCCCCTACGGCTGTTTATTCTCTATTCAGGTATTATAGGAAAGGGAAGATCTTCCCCTTTAGGTTTACCCCGAACATAAGTCTCGTTACTATAGGCAAAATAAGCACCATATACGTGCGTTATTGCAGACAATATCAATAACAGCCAGATGCCTGTGGAATGGCTGATGACCTGTGTACTTTCACCGGTATGATTGCCTAGATAGGTGATGAGACTCATACCTAGGATGTAGAAAACCAACCACGATGCGCCTTTAAATGCATCCCAGAAAGAGCCTACGCGGTCTTCCTTATATTCATAGTAAAAATAGAAAGCTAAACCGGGGGTGATCAAAAGCACCATTCCATCGGCCAAAGGCCAGCCAGCACTGAAGATGAGAACCGACAGTAAGAACAACAACGCCGGTGCTAACACATGCGCGAAAGGCAGTGTAAAGTGCCCCGAGTTACGAGCAGAGCGACCGTGTTTCAATCGATTGGCAATGGTAACAATGGGCGCAGGCACATAAGAAAATAAATGCAATACAGAAATAACCGCTACCAAACTGTACCAGCCTTTAAAAAACAGTAGGAATATGGAGCCAACTAACGTATTCAAAATGATGGCATTCCAAGGTGTATTGTGCTTAGAGTGCAGAGTCGATAAAGCTTTGGGCATATGTCCTTCTCTAGACAAGGAAAACATGATGCGGGCACTAGACGCAACAAAAGTAACAGCGCAGACGCCAGGCGACACGACTGAGCCTATGTAGACAGCGGAGACTAAGAGTTGAAAATTGGCCAACAGTAATAGTTGTACATAAGGAGATCTAAAGTTAATTTGACCCCAACCTTGAGCTAAGGTGTCAGGGGAAAGACTACCTACAAAGACAATTTGTAATAAAAGATAAACCACTAAACTAATGGCAATACTGCCTAAAACAGCGATGGGCAATTGTCGTTTAGGCGAGGCTATTTCCTCAGAAAAGGTGAGTGGCGATTGAAAGCCATTAAAAGACATCACCACACCACAGGAGACTACACTGGCAAAGATGGAACCCCAACCAAAAGGCATAAATTCTTGTAAGTTTGTGCCAAAGTTTTCTTTATGTATCCCAGTAGAAAACAAGGCGATTATGGTTAAGACAGGAATAGCCACTTTTAAAAGCGTAAAGAAATTGTTAAACCGTAAAAAAAACTTGATACTCCAGTAGTTCAAAAACATGAACACGATCATCAATAGAAAAGCAAACAGAATGCCAAAGCCCGTTAAGTTGTGGCTAGTTAAGTCATAAAAACGCGCGAAGGTAGGGGAAAGTTGACTCATATATTGGATGACTGCCTGCGCCTCTATAGGAGGAACTGCGACGATGCTGAGCCAGTTGATCCAAGAGGTTAAAAAGCCACAAAATCGCCCATGAGTAATATGGGAATAATAACCAATTCCGCCCGCAGAAGGATGCGCAGAGCCTATTTCTATATAGAAAAACCCCACCAACATGGCAATAAAAGCACCTAGGCCCCAGGATAATAAACTAGCGGGTCCGGCCATAGTAGCAATTTTCTGTGTGCTTAATAACCAACCTGACCCTATGATGGTGGTTACCCCAGTCATCGTTAACGAGAAGGTAGAAATGCGTTTCTGTAACCCAATGTTATTGCTCATAATGACCCCTGTTTCGGTACCTTGGGGCCGATCCTACCGCACATATCTGCAAAAAGCAATTGTAGCCCCATCATTATTGGCAAATAAGAAATGTTGGGATTTAATAAAATTACATAAGGAATCTTCAGCGCAATGGACAGCCCAACTGACTATAAGGTACAATCTCGCCCAGTAAAAGCATTAGCGGCGAAATCAGTGGAGGCATTCTGTGCAAAAAAAAGCCATATTAGCCTTAGCCGATGGCACCCATTTTGAGGGTATTGCTGTAGGCCATGGGGATTACACGGTGGGAGAGGTTGTATTCAATACCGCTATGACGGGCTATCAAGAAGTCTTAAGCGATCCCTCCTACGCCGAGCAACTTATCACCTTTACCTACCCCCATATCGGCAACGTAGGCACTAATGCTGAAGATTTTGAAGCTGATAAAGTCTATGCCAAAGGCTTTATTGTGCGTGAGTTGCCTACAGCACCTAGTAGTTGGCGTGCGCAACATTCTTTTATGCAATTTATAGAAGAGTACAATTTGTTAGGCATTGCTGAAATTGACACCCGCGCTCTGGTGCATCATTTGCGTCAGCATGGCGCTCAAGCGGGTTGTATCTTGGCAAGCGTAAATGGCGATGTAACGACGGCAGTAGCGAAGGCAGAAGCTTGGGGCGATATGCAGGGGCGTGCGCTCATCGATGCGGTTGCGACAAACAAAGCCTATGCATGGCAAGAATCACTGCATAAAGCCGGCAATCATATTATAGTGGTGGTAGATTTTGGCGTGAAACAAGGCATACTGCGTTGTTTGGCGGCGCAAAACTGCAATGTGATAGTAGTGCCGCCACAATCCACGGCGGAAGATATTTTAAAACTACAACCTAAGGGTATAGTATTATCGAATGGGCCTGGCGATCCTGCAGCTTGTATAGCTGCTATCAAAACCATCCAAACTTTATTAACCAAAAACATTCCACTCTTCGGTATTTGTTTGGGTCATCAATTATTGGCGTTGGCTTTAGGCGCTAAAACGATGAAGATGAAACAAGGTCATCACGGCGCCAATCATCCAGTGCAAGATGTAGTAACCAAACGCGTTTTTATCACCAGTCAAAATCATGGTTTTGCAGTGGATGAAGCCACTCTACCTGCGGGAATAAACGTAAAGTACCGTTCTTTATTTGATAATACGCTACAAGGCTTTAGCCACGAGACTTTGCCTGTACTCGCTTTTCAAGGTCATCCCGAAGCCAGTCCAGGACCGAATGACAGTGGCATTTTATTCAAACAATTTATCAAACTGATCAATGCTAGGAGCATGCAACATGCCTAAACGCGAAGATATAAAAACGATTTTGTTATTAGGCGCGGGGCCCATCGTCATAGGTCAAGCGTGTGAGTTTGATTATTCCGGCGTGCAGGCATGTCAAGCTTTGCGTCAAGAAGGGTATAGAGTGGTGTTAGTGAATTCCAATCCGGCGACCATCATGACTGATCCTAGTGTTGCCGATAAAACGTATATCGCGCCTATACGCTCCGAAGTGATTGCCAAAATCATAGCTGTTGAAAGACCCGATGCCTTATTGCCTACTATGGGCGGGCAAACCGCTTTAAATTGTGCCTTGGATTTAGCGCGTGAAGGTATTTTAGAAAAATATGGCGTTGAGATGATAGGCGCTACTCGAGAAGCCATCGACAAAGCCGAAGATCGTGATTTATTTAGGCGCGCTATGCAAAAAATAGGGCTAGAGGTGGCGCGATCGTTCATAGCCCACAGTTTAGAAGAAGCGGTGCAAGTTCAAGTACAATTGGGTTTTCCTACGGTGATTCGTCCATCCTTTACTTTAGGCGGCACCGGCGGCGGCATAGCGTATAATCGCGAAGAATTTATTGAAATTTGCGAACGCGGTTTTGAATTATCACCTACTGCGGAATTGTTGATTGAAGAATCTCTGTTGGGATGGAAGGAATTTGAATTAGAAGTGGTGCGCGATAAAAATGACAATTGCATCATCGTTTGTACCATTGAAAATCTTGACCCCATGGGGGTGCATACCGGTGACTCCATTACCGTGGCACCGGCGCAAACCTTAACGGATAAAGAATATCAAGTGATGCGCAATGCCGCGATGGCCATTTTGCGCGAAATTGGCGTTGAAACCGGCGGCTCTAATGTGCAGTTTGCGGTGAATCCTGTAGATGGTCGCATGATCGTCATTGAAATGAATCCGCGCGTGTCGCGTTCTTCCGCCTTGGCTTCTAAGGCCACGGGTTTTCCGATCGCAAAAATTGCGGCTAAGTTAGCGATAGGATATACCTTAGACGAGTTAGCGAATGAAATTACTCAAGGGGCGATGCCGGCTTCCTTTGAGCCGACAATAGATTATGTAGTCACAAAAATTCCGCGGTTTAATTTTGAGAAATTCCCCAATGCCGATCCGCGTTTAACGACGCAAATGAAATCGGTAGGCGAGGTGATGGCCATAGGCCACAATTTCCAAGAAAGTTTACAAAAAGCGATACGCAGTTTAGAAAACGGGTATGATGGCTTAAATTCTTTGATCAACGATGAAGACGAGCAATGGTCTGAGCATTTACGGTATGAATTAAAAACGCCTACGGCAGATCGCTTGTGGTATGTGGCGGATGCCTTTCGACAAGGTTTAAGCGGTGAAGAAGTCGCGTTGTATACGCAAATTGATCCGTGGTTCTTAGGTCAAATTGAAGATCTCATTCGTTGGGAAGAAAAGGTGCGAGTACAAGGTGTAGCGGGCTTAGATCGCGATTTGCTCTACAGTTTAAAACGCCGGGGCTTTGCCGACAGTTATTTGGCAAAATTATTGGGTATGACTGAAGCAGAGGTGCGGCAGTTGCGCCACGATTGGGACATACGCCCAGTGTATAAACGCATAGACAGTTGTGCGGCAGAATTTGCCAGCGAAACCGCTTATTTTTATTCTACCTACGAACAATATTGCGAAGCACGCGTGGAAGATAAACCGAAGGTCATGGTTTTGGGCAGTGGCCCTAATCGCATAGGTCAAGGCATAGAATTCGATTATTGTTGCGTGCACGGCGCGATGGCTTTTAGCGAATTGGGGTATCAAACCATTATGGTGAATTGTAATCCCGAAACAGTGTCTACCGATTTTGATAGAGCGGACCGGCTCTATTTCGAACCTTTAACCTTAGAAGATGTGCTTGAGATTTGCCACAAAGAACAACCCGATGGCGTTATCGTGCAATTGGGCGGACAAACGCCATTAAAATTGGTTGAGCCTTTGTCTACATTGGGCGTGCCTATTTGGGGCAGCTCGGCAGATACCATCGATTGGGCTGAAGACAGACAACGTTTCCAAGCCTTATTGCACAGCCTAGGCTTAAAACAACCCGCCAATGTCACAGCAACTGAAATCGATGAAGCCATAATCAAGTCGCGTACGCTGCAATATCCGCTCATGATACGGCCTTCCTATGTATTGGGCGGCCGCGGCATGCAAATTATCACCTGTGAGGAAGAGTTGGCGGCATATCTGAAGAAAAGCCCTGTCATATCAAAGGATTGCCCACTTTTGTTGGAAGAGTTTCTAGACAATGCGCAGGAAGTGGACGTTGATGCAGTGGCGGATGGGCAAAATAGTCTTGTGTGTGGTATCATGGAACATATTGAGCAAGCGGGCGTTCATTCAGGAGATTCTTCTTGCTGCTACCCCCCCTTTAGCTTGTCCGTTGAAATACAACAAGAATTACGCCGTCAAGTCACCTTGATTGCGCGGGAAATGCAAATAATAGGGCTATTAAATGCTCAATTTGCCATTCAGGGAGAGACCATTTATGTGTTAGAGGTGAATCCTCGGGCTTCGCGTACGGTACCCTTTATTTCTAAGGCAACCGGGGTCGCAGTAACACAAATAGCGGCTTATTGCATGGCGGGTAAGTCTTTAACAGAGATGGGATATGGCGATATATTAGATGTACCGCCCTATTATTCGGTGAAATATCCGGTATTTCCGTTTTCGCGTTTTGGTGGGGTTGACCCCATCCTAGGACCGGAAATGAAATCCACCGGCGAGGCTATGGGCATAGGCGAGCATTTCGGTGAAGCCTTTGCGTATGGGTTCTTAGGAAGTCAAAATAAAGGTCAAATACCAACTAAAGGCCAAGCTTTTATTAGCGTGCGCGATGAAGATAAGGCCCTGGTGGTGACTATTGCCAAGCGCTTAGTGGAAGTTGGTTTTAGAGTGTGCGCCACGCGCGGCACAGCCAATGCGTTAAAAGAAGCGGGCATAGACTGTAAGTCAGTCAATAAATATAGAGAAGGTAGGCCCCACATTATCGATAGCATCAAAAATGATGAGATCGATTTCATTATTAACACCACGGATGGACAGAAGTCGATTACCGACTCCTATACGATACGCAGCAGCGCTTTGCGACATCGTGTGTGTTATACCACGACTTTAGCGGGCGCGAGAGCGCTGATTTTGGCGATGGGTTATCAGCAGGATATTAAAGTGTGTGCATTGCAAACATTGCATGCCACAAAAGAGGGGATAGTATGAGTAGCAAAACACCCATGACAGTCGCAGGTGCGGCTGCATTGCAAAAAGAATTAGACGAATTAACGCGGGTTACACGTCGTAGAATTGTTGAAGCCATTGCCGAAGCGCGCGCGCACGGCGATTTAAAAGAAAATGCGGAATACCACGCCGCTAAAGAACAGCAGAGTTTTACGGAAACACGTATTCAGGATATAGAAGGCAAATTGGGTAATGCCCAAATCATTGATATTATGAAAATGCCGCACACCGGCCGTATTATTTTTGGTGTGACGGTACAGTTGATTAATGTAGATACGGATGAAAAGATCCGTTATCACATAGTGGGGGAAGATGAAGCCAATATTAAAATTGGTAAGATTTCCGTGAATTCGCCTTTAGCGCGCGCCTTAATAGGCAAAGAGCAGGGCGACACAGTGGAAGTGAAGACGCCTGGAGGCGTATTGAGTTATGAAGTAGATGAAGTGTTGTATTTATAAGAGGTAATGAGAATGGGTTTTAAGAGAATAACACTATTAGCGAGCGCGGCGGTGTTCAGCATGACACTGGTGAATAGCGCTAAGGCAAGCACTACTGTAGAAGGCAAAATTTTAAAAGAAGCCAGTACGCTGAATCCCAAAGTATTGCAATTGGCCGAGAAAGCTTTTTATTGCGCCAGAAAACGCGGCGTAGTCAACAAACAATTTTTAACCATTATTGATTATTCACAACCTTCGACAAAAAAACGCTTGTGGGTGATCGACATGACCAAGTTTAAAATAAAATTCAATGAATTGGTTGCCCATGGCAGTGGCAGTGGTGCAAATATACCCACCAAATTTTCAGACACGACTAATTCACATCAATCCAGTTTAGGTGTTTTTGTGACTAAAAATACGTATATAGGACACAATGGCTTGTCTTTACGCATGCAAGGCTTAGAGCCTGGTGTGAACAGCCACGCTTTACAGCGTGATGTGGTATTTCACGGTGCGGATTATGTGAGTGAAGCGGCCGCCCAATCACAAGGGCGCATAGGCCGCAGCTGGGGTTGTCCGGCATTAGCGCGCAACAAGGCTAAAGATACCATCAATACCATTCAAGGCGGTTCATTGGTATTTGCATATTATCCAGATCCCAGTTGGTTGAAGAAATCTGCTTTCTTGTCTTGTTAAGCGCAGATCTACAACGGTATCCTCCTCGGCCGTAGGTCCAGTTTCAACTCAAGGTTCTATTCTTCCCTCAATCC
>VFJT01000124.1 GCA_009885935.1 Gammaproteobacteria bacterium | reverse complement strand
TAGTAGTTGCAAGTTGTAAAGAATATGGTCTTTAGCTTGCCGGGTCCTGACCCGCGCCATCCCCGCCGTACTCGTGCCTGCGCCGTCGGGGGCCCCTGTCGCGGCTCACCCGGCCATCACTATTGCGTTTTCATAGACCAAGCCCCCATGGATGGGTTTACGGCGTGTTTGAGACAACGGCAACGATGGCTTGGGCTAATAAATCTAAAACAACTGCGCATTGTCTTCTTCTTTAGGCGCGGTACTACTGTTGCCACCATCATTACTGCTATTGCTGGGTGCTTGCGCGCTGGGCACGGTGCCTGCTTTAAAATATTCAAAAAGGGTATTAGGACCGCTGCTGGGTAATCCTGTGTTGCGATCAATGCGCACAGAGACTATTCCTGGAGGAGGGGGAGTTGGCGTTGCCACATCGCCGTCTAAAGCCACACGCATGAAATCGATCCAGACCGGCAGTGCTACCTTAGCACCATATTCATTCAAGCTTCTAGGTTCATCAAATCCCACCCACACTACAGCCGCGATATGCGGATTAAAACCATCAAACCAACCATCGCGTTGTTTTTGCGTGGTACCCGTTTTACCGGCGATGTCGTTACGCCCCAATACTTTTGCTGCCGCACCCGTACCGATTTGAATCACATCTTTTAAGACGGAGGTAATTAAAAAATCGGTTTGAGATGAAATGGCGCGTGTGGCTACAGGATTGCCATTGTTCATCAAGGGCGGCAAAGCGGGTGCAGGTGCCGGGGTATTGCTTAACGCATTTTGTGAGGCCAATAGACTTAATTGTTGCTCACGTGCTTCTACACAAGATACGCATACGGTTAGAGGCTGTGCCGTATAAATGGGTTTATTGGCTACATTGACGATACGATTGATTAAATAAGGTTTAACGTCAAAACCACCATTGGCAATAATGGCATACGCTCTGGCCATTTGCAGCGGACTGACGCTGGCAGTACCCAAGGCTAAGGAGAGTGAGTGTGGCACTTCTTTAGGATTAAAGCCAAAATGGGCTAGATATTTCGTCGCATAGTTTATACCAATGGCATTCAATAATCGTATAGAGACCAAGTTGCGTGAATGTGACAATGCCACTCGCAAACGCGTAGGACCAAAAAATTTACGTTCATCGTTTTGCGGTCGCCACATGCCATCAGGTAAGGATGGATCGTAGATCACAAAGGGCGCATCATTGATAACGGAAGCCAAGGTAAAGCCTTTGTCTAAAGCTGCGGCATAAATAAAAGGTTTAAAACTAGAGCCGGGTTGCAAAGCCGCTTGTGAAACACGGTTAAAACTGCTTTGCAGATAATTAAAGCCACCCACTAAAGCACGTACGGCGCCATTTTGTGGAGATAAAGCAATGAATGCGCCTTGTACCGCAGGAACTTGTGCTAAGCGGTAGCTGTTGTTATCTTCTGAAGGTAAAATATCGACAATGTCACCCGCAACGACTACATCACTAGCTCTGTTGGGGGATGGGCCTACACCCCCATCGTTGTCTCCACGCCGTGCCCACGATAAACCAGGCCAATCCAAGCGAATGATGCGTTTATCTTTGGTAAAGACTTCTGCGTAATCGTTACCTACACTAAACACTATGGCAGGCGTTAAGGGTGAATACGTGGGTTGTTTTCTAAGAGCGATTAGCCATACGCTGTGGTCGGCATTATCATACGCTAAATGCTGTCGTGGGCCCCTATAACCATGGCGTTTATCATAACTTAAGAGCTCTGTTTGTAAAGAAACTTCGGCTTGTTGTTGCAGTTTACACTGTATAGTGGTGTAAATACGCATGCCGGAAGTATAAGCATCGTCGCCAAATTGGCCGATGGTACCATTGCGGATCATCTCACCTACATAAGGCGCAGCACATTCGATCAAAGAACCATGGAGGCGCGCTGTTTCTGGTTCTGCGAGTGCTTGTTCATATTGAAGCTGTGAAATATAGCGGTGATCCAACATGCGGGATAAAACATGGTTGCGGCGGTCTAAAGCGGCAGCCGTATTAGCTAGGGGATTGAGTGATGACGGTGCCTTGGGAATACCCGCTATCATGGCTGTTTGCGCTAGCGTCAGTTCATTTAAACGTTTACCGTAATACACTTCTGCGGCGGCTTCTACACCATAAGCACGATTGCCATAGAAAATTGCATTTAAATAAAGATCCAGAATTTTTTGTTTAGAAAACGATTTGTCGATTTTAACGGCTAATAAAATTTCGCGTAATTTGCGGGTATAGGTTTTTTTATTGTTTAAGAAAAAGTTGCGCGCAACCTGCATGGTGATGGTGCTGCCACCTTGAGCTTTAGTGCCGGTGGTGATCAATACCACGGAGGCACGCACTAAGCCTAGCAGATCTACACCGCCATGTTCAAAATAACGTTGATCTTCGGTGGCTAATACGGCTTGTATAAGTTGGTTGGGGATTTGCTCGTAAGGAACTGGAACGCGTTTTTTTTCACCATATTCGGCCATGAGTAAGCCTTCGTCGGAATAAATGCGCAGCGGTACCTGCAATTGAAAGTCTTTTAGCACCGAGATATCGGGTAATCCTCGCTCAACATTCAAAATTAACAGTATTATACCTACCGCAACTAGGGAGAATAGGCCGATGAACATGAATAGCAGCCGCCGCAGCCAGGTGGTAAAGACATTCATTGAGTCGGGTACCTGTTAATATCAAATGAGAGGTATTTTAGCATTTTCTAGG
>VFJT01000098.1 GCA_009885935.1 Gammaproteobacteria bacterium | reverse complement strand
TTACCTCTTTCCTTCTGTTTTTTAATAGTACAGAGCAGGATACGGCAATGCCTCCTAACCGGCAATCTTAATTGTCGTTGACCGGCAAAGATAATTGTCGCTCAATAACGAACTTAAATAGACAACTTTACCGCAAGAAACTGCCATGACTAACCAGTCTCCGGTTTACGAGATAACCCTAAGCGGCACGTTCCACCCACCCAAGTCGTTTTAAGACTAGGCTAATGTAAGAGTAGAACACAAGCCACTTAGTTTGGCATTTCTCGCAACTGTAAGGCGCCGTTTCGTGTAATCAAACACGATAAAGTAGAATACAATCTTGAAAAACTGGCATATTTGAATACTATGCGTACAAAGTGTTTGGGAATTATGCCGGGAAAGCAGAAATTCCCTTGTGCGGATGCGTTGGTGTGAGCTAAAATATTCATAGCTGTTACAATCTCCGTTAGAGGTTGTGATGGTTAGCGATGGGATCTGGTGTTTGTGCACCAGCCCGTCGCGCCTACTCGCCCGAGTAAGCTCCACCGCAGAATGATCCCCAACCGCTCGTTGCCAAACGATTTATTCTCATTCATAGATACATATTAGTACTGATTTCTCAGTGTTGTCAATAGTTTTTTTAATTTTTTTGAAAATATTTTTATAGATGCAGTATATTGGTGTGTGATGAGAATCATAGGGCAGGCACGGGGCCTGCCCCTACGACAGATCTGTGATAAAGACAGTTTAGTTACTCGTAAAAAATTTCTTTAAACTTACTTTCAATGGTTTGGATTTCACCCTCAGTTAACAAGGCAAATTCCTTTGCTCGATTAGAAAGACTACCTTCGTTTTGTTGCAGAAAGCCTATTAATAAATTAGCGAGGCGATCGGGCAATTCTATATAGGCATCTAGAAATTGTTTCATTCTATCGTGTTTTTTTAAATAATCAATTTCAAATTGACTTTTTCTATTCATATTCATAAAAAACACCCACTAAAAACTAATCTTGGCAATATAGCAGATATCTTTACTTCCATCAATAAATAATGCTGCTTCCAGCCATTTTCAAAAAACCTACAAGTACCCTACAGGAACAGCGCTGACTTCTCTATTCAGAGGGGTATCGCGCTCAACAAAACACAAAATAGCGCCATGACCTACTTTTTCCCCCAATTTTTCCAATAAATGAAATTGACTCGCCGCTGTACGCGAAGGAGATCCGGTCTTTTTAAACTCGATGGGAATGAGCCTACTCAAATCTGTTCATAAACAGCATCCAGCGATTTAGGTATTTTAATATTCTTCCTTGCTGCTTCAATCCATCCTGTCGTAGGAATAAAGGGTACGTGTGTACATTGTTTATCCTTCGTTCATTCTGGAAGTGTATTCCAGAATGAACGAAGTTTTGATTTTAGTCAATCTTTTTGCTTAATTTATATATAAACTAATGAGTTATAGACCTTAGCACGTCCCATCTTGCGAGCAAGGCGCCTCCTGGCCGCCTTTTTCAATTTGTAAAGTAACGTGATGTATACTAAATTTGTCTAACAACTCGTGGTTAATGTCGTGAAACTCGACATCGCTAAAGCCATTTTTAGGCATCACCAAATGCGCTGTTAACGCCACCTCGCGCGTACTCAAGCCCCAGATGTGTAAATCGTGTATCGCCTCTACGCCCGGTAAAGCTTTTAGAAAAGCACTTACTTTTGTTGGTTCTATGTGCTTAGGAGCGGCATCGAGTATTAAACGCAAAGATTGTCTTAACAAGTCCCATGTACCGACTACAATCACAATGACGATGACTAAACCAATCAGCGGATCCAAACGCACCCAACCGGTATAATAAACAACGATACCCGTAACCAACACACCAAAGGATAAGAGCGCATCGGCCATTAAATGTAAAAAAGCCGCTTTTATATTTAAATCCTTGGTTCCTTTCGCAAATAGCATCGCCGTGCTGGCATTGACGATAATACCAATTCCCGCGACAATGATAACCGTGATTTCCCCCACTTCACTGGGATGTATTAATTTGGCTATAGATTCATAGGCAATGATGGCGGAAGCGGCAACCAATAAAAAAGCATTGAGCAAAGAAGCAAGGACACTGCTGCGTTTATACCCATAGCTGTAGCGATCTTTGGCCGGTTGCACCATTAACCAGCTCGCACCCCAGGCTAATAACAAACCCAAAACGTCGCCCAAATTATGACCCGCATCGGCCAACAAGCCCATGGAGTTGGCGTAAATGGCGTAGCCACCCTCAATAAAGGTGTAGAGTAAATTCGCCCCTACCGCAATGGCAAAAGAAAGATTCATCTTGCTATAGGCGGAGTCTACGTTATGATGGCCGTGCGAATGTGAGTGTGAGTGCGCCATAAAAATCCTCTGTATAAATAGAAGCTATTTTACACCCATTTTTGACATAAATACACTCGGCCAATGACAGGCTGCCCCCGCTGCTCACGCAATATAACCCGTTCATCTAGCGTTAAATGCCAACCCGCGGCCGTTAAGACTTTGACCATATAAGCCTTAGGATGCTGATAACGCCCCGTAGTGGCTAAATGAAAGGTATCCCCATCAGCACCTTCTTCGCAGCTAAAGGCAAGCCAGCCCATGGCTTTAGCCTGCGCAAAAGCTAAGGTCAATAATAAGGACAAATCACCAAAATAAATAAATACGTCGGCGGCAATCAAGGCATCCGCGGCAAACAGTCGTGTATTCAGAATATCCAGCAGATCGCCTTCTATCAACTCATGGTAGATCTTTTTATTGCGCGCAATCGCCAACATTCCGGGTGATAAATCGATGCCTATTAAATCTGCGCCACTGCCCTGCAGCCGCTCGCCGCATAAACCCGTACCACAGCCCATATCGACTATAGAGGCGTTTTCGATCTGCTGCAAAGGTTCTTTTAACAAAGCGCATAATAAATCCGGCGCCTTATAGTGTAAACTCCCCAGCAGATCTTTATCAAAACGCTCCGCATAGCGGTCGAATAAGGTTTGAATATAGTGTGCGGGCGGCCGCGACGGCGCAGACGCGCCGGAAACAGCCGCCAAGCGGAAATTAAAAATTTCGTTATCTGGCGCAGCGGTTACCGCCTGTTGCAAATGATACAAAGCCGTTTGTGTTAAATTTTGTTTTAATAAACACGTGGCGTAATTGTAATGCGCATCGGCATT
>VFJT01000072.1 GCA_009885935.1 Gammaproteobacteria bacterium | reverse complement strand
TGGCCATCGTCGAAAACGAGTTTTAGCGCGTAAAGACCCACAGGCTCGACTGCAGTAATATTAACGTGGCTAAAATCCTGCGTAGGATCAACCGCCATTGCTTGCTTATGATCGGCAGCGGCTGAAGCGGCGCGTAAATAAGATACGGGCAGCTCAAAATGACTGCCATCGGCAAAGTCCAAAATAACTTTGCGCTCTTTTTGCAGCAGCTTAAATTCACTCAATAAACATTCTGTCATAGTAATTATTCTCTCTATGTTCTTCGTAGGGGCGGACCCCTGTGGCTGCCCTTTCTGGGCGGGCACGGGGGCCCGCCCCTACGAAAACGATATCTATTTACAATATATAATGGCTCAAATCTTCGTCTTTAACCAAAGCACCCAAGTAAGACTCTACATAAGCAGCGTCTATAGTCACTTCGGTGCCACCCTGATCGGAAGCTTCAAAAGATAATTTTTCCAATAAACGTTCCAACACGGTATGCAAGCGGCGGGCGCCTATATTTTCTGTTTGATCATTGACCTGCCAAGCAATGGCAGCAATTTTTTCTATAGCATCGTCCGTAAAGTGTATGGTTACGTTTTCTGTGGCCAATAAAGCGCGATATTGTTCTGTTAACGAGGCATTAGGTTCGGTCAAAATGCGTTTAAAGTCTTCAGGCGTTAACGCTTTTAATTCAACGCGTATGGGCAGGCGGCCCTGCAATTCTGGAATTAAGTCTGAAGGTTTAGATAAGTGAAAAGCACCCGAAGCGATAAATAAAATATAATCGGTTTTAACACTGCCATATTTGGTAGAAACGGTGCAGCCTTCGATTAAAGGCAGTAAATCACGTTGCACCCCTTCTCTAGAGATATCGGCGCCGCCGCTGCGCTCATAGTTTCTAGCAATTTTATCGAATTCATCTATAAAGACGATGCCATTTTGTTCCAGGTTTTCTAAGGCTTTAGCCTTTAGATCGTCATCATTGATTAATTCATTGGCTTCTTCCTCTGCTGCCGCTTTTAATGCGTCTTTGACTTTCATCTTACGCACTTTAGAGCGATCGGCAGCCATATTTTGAAACATGCTTTGCAATTGATTGGTCATTTCTTCCATGCCTGGGGGTGCCATAATTTCAACGCCTACACTCGTGCTGCGTATTTCCATTTCAATTTCTTTATCATCCAATTCACCCTGACGCAGTTTTTTACGAAAAATTTGTCTCGCTTCATCGTTATCTGCATTACTGTCGATATTATTTTTTTCTTCGGAGAACGGCTCTTTGCTTTTAGGCAGCAAAGCATCCAATATGCGCTCTTCGGCAGCATCGGCGGCTTTGTTCTTAACTTTGAGCAATTCACGTTGTCGCGTTTCTTTCATTGCAATGTCGGCTAATTCGCGAATGATGGAATCCACATCGCGTCCTACGTAACCCACTTCGGTGAATTTAGTGGCTTCTACTTTAACAAAAGGGGCATTGGCTAGAACAGCTAAGCGTCTAGCAATTTCGGTTTTACCTACACCGGTAGGCCCTATCATCAAGATATTTTTAGGCGTAATTTCGTTACGTAAATGCTCAGCGACTTGACGTCTACGCCAGCGGTTGCGCAGTGCAATGGCCACGGCACGCTTGGCATCGTCTTGGCCTATAATGTGTTGATTCAGCTCGCTGACGATTTCGCGCGGCGTTAATGGTGCGGTGACATCCGACATGGAAAAACCCTCTTATTCTATGATTAATTCTTCTATAGTACGATTATGGTTGGTATAAATACAAATATTAGCGGCAATGGCTAGGCTTTTTTCGACAATAGCTTTGGCATCCAGCGTGGTTTCATCTAATAAAGCGCGTGCGGCGGCTTGTGCATAAGGGCCGCCAGAGCCTATGGCAATCAAGTTATCTTCCGGTTCAATTACATCGCCATTACCGGTGATGATCAATGAATATTTGTTATCGGCAACAGCGAGCAAGGCTTCTAAGCGGCGCAGAATGCGATCGGTGCGCCAGTCTTTGGCCAATTCCACGGCAGCGCGCATTAAATGACCATGATAGAGTTCTAATTTAGCTTCAAATTTTTCAAATAAGGTAAAGGCATCGGCAGTGCCACCGGCAAAACCGGCGATAACTTGGCTATTGTGCAAACGGCGCACTTTACGGGCATTATGCTTCATCACCGTAGGGCCTAGAGTGACCTGACCGTCGCCCCCAATAACGACTTTGTTACCGCGGCGTACAGAGACGATGGTTGTTCCACAATATTGTTGCACGGTGGGGCTCCTAAAGAATGGCTATAGTTTTCTATATGGGGGTGGAGAGGGTGAAAATCAAGGCTTGGGTATATTTTGGCCAGATTCTACAAGTGGTTTTATCGTGCCTTCTGTGCTTACTTCTTCTTTTTCCATCTTCCTGGGACGCTTAGTAGGTCTACCTATAGGTGTTTTAAAAAATACTTGTTTATTCGGTTCACAAGAATGATTTTCAGGGCTTCTTCTCGTATCTACAAAGAGATCTCCATATATACGGTTAGTACGCTTTAGAGAGTATTTTTTTCTTGGATGAATATTTTCTACATTTTCGTGTGTAGCGTCGGGCACAGATTTCTGGGGTTCTATTAGCGGTTTATTTCCAGCAGAAGGCGAAACAATTTTATCAGATGAACCAATATTGTCTGCTGATGTAGAACCTTTAAGCTCTTCCTTTGAGTGATTTATTTTTTCTTGCCCCACGGTATCATCCTGAATGAAAATATTACAGGGAGGATATCATAAGGGCGATAAATAGTGCTATCTCAGCGCTCAATCTGCCCACCATTGGCATGCAATACTGCGCCGTTAAAAATAGGGTGTGTCGCCGCCATAAAAATAGCCTCGGCAATTTCTTGCGGTTGTAATAAACGATCATCGCTTTGTAAGTGGGTCAATTTAGCCAGCAGGGCAGCATTATTATCAACTCGCAGACGAAGCATTTCGGTATCGGTAACCCCTGGGCAAACACAACAAGTGTGAATGAACTGTCCGGCCAAGTCCTGGCACACGGCACGCATTAAACCCAGTACCGCATGTTTACTCATGGTGTAGGAACAAGTATTCCCCACTGCTTTTTCTGATAGCGTAGAACCTACAAAAATAATTGCCGATTGCGGGGTCATCTGCGGCAATAGCCATTGGCTTAACAGAGCAGGAATGGTGACATTTAGCCTTAAAGTATCTTGCCAATGAGCCGGGCTGAAGTTTTGTAATGTGTCGTTATAGCACACACTGGAATTGTGTATGAGTACTATACGGCGTTTCTGCGATATCTGTGCCAACAATTGCTTCTTTATAGTTTCATCCGCGGCACGGACCAAATCCAGGTTAATATTACTGACCCCAGCCAGTGTGCAAGCGTTGCGCGACACATTCAGCACATCAAAACCGTTATTTAAAAAAATCTCTGCTGTTTTATAGCCTATGCCTTTGCTGGCGCCACTGATGATCAATAAAGGTTTTTCTAGACTCATTTTTTTTCTTCCAAATAGAGGTGAGGTAATATGCTATGGGGGTCAGTACTATTTTTTGCTTTGACATGCAACTCTTCATCTAATAATGCCCACAATTCTGCGCCGTGCCAGAGGGTGGCTTCTTTATACAGCACACTTTCTAATTCTTGTAACAACTGTTTAGTTCGTTCTTGTTGAAATTTTTCGACCAGATCGCCCACTGACAATAGGGTCTCAAAAGGCCATAATTCCTTGCCTATAGACAAGAGTGCGTCTTTAGCATCCAAAGCATTATTTTGTTCACACGCTTTTTTCAGATGGCTGTGCAACTGACGCATTGTTTTGATGGCCTCGTTATGGTGTGTTACATGTCTTGCCATCGCTTTTGGTTTAGAAGCGCGCCACCATAACGATAGGGTTACAATCCATGCCAGTGCTAGTAAAAAACTCAAAATGATAAAGGGTCTTTGATACCAATGTGATCTTACATTTTTAATGGGCGGCAACTCATCACTGCGCAATGATAAGGGTGTAGGTGCTGTGCTGGCTTTGTTGTTAGCACCGGCCGTTACGGTTACGCTATAAGCGGGGAGTGTCCCTTTTTTAGGGCTATTACTGTCTGTATTCCACCAATCGATATTAATTTCGGGGATGGTGAAAAGTCCAGCCGCATTGGGTAAATAGGCTATTTTTTCAGTGCGACTGGCTTGTAGTTGAAACCCATTGCTATCGGTGCTTAAAACAGGTTTATCAGGATACAATTGAAAGCCTGTGTTTTTTAAAGGCGCAATTGTGGGTAGCTGTTCAGCCGTAACATTTTGCGCTGCTAAAGTGAGTGTGCGCGTTACGGGCACGCCGCTTTGAAATTGTGGCGGATTATCGGTCCAGCTGTCGGTTAAACTAACCTTTGTACTCGGCAACCACCAAGTTGATTTGGCCATACCAGGGATGGTATCAATTTTTAAAGACATAGGCGGCGCGCTGATATGAAAAGGTTGCCATGGATTGTTAACAGAATCGTTAGCGGTTAAATCTAGCCTAAAGCCTTGTAATAGGGGGCTTTTGAGATCAAACACACCGTCTTTTTGCGCTATCACTGCATAGTGTTGTTCTAAAACTTGATAATTTTGCCCATTTACTGTGGTGCGTTGATTGGTATCGCTGCCCATGTGGATGAGTTTGGCATCGCCCATATCCGGAATAGTTAAAGCAGGTTCGCGCACAGTAGTATTGTAGAATATCTTTACTGTATATAAACCGGCTTGTCCTTCATAAACGGTTTTAGGCACTACGCTGGTTTGCATAAAAATAGGCGCTTGATTATCGACACTGGTCGTAGGCTCGGCGGCGAAGGCCAGATTGAAAAAGAGTAATGTGAAACTGATTATATATAAAAACATTCTCATAAATGTGTTCCTTGTTGCTGGCTTTGCTCATAATCGCGCTGAAGTTTTCTTTGTAATAATCCACCGGGGTCATCGTTGATGTTCTGCAAAGCTTGTTGCTGCTGTTGATCTTGATAAGAATGAGAAACCGATCCTGGATTAGCATTCGTATCTGTAGGTGGCTGCTGCGTGGAGTCAGTTTGTGGTTGATCTTCTGGTTGATCCGCTGACTGTGGATTATTTTTCGGTGCGTTTGTGGCTGCCGCATTATTATCGGCGGGAGCTTGTGTTGTATTCGGTGTTGAATTTTGATTATTGTTATAGCGCCGTTTAAAAGGCGGTACTGTTTGCGCTGCGGGTGGGCTAGACGGCGGGTTGTTCAACAAATTTTTGAGTAAGTCGCGATTAAACCGTGCATCGCCCAATGAGGAATTTAAGGCCAAGGCTTTATCGTAAGCGCTGATGGCTTCTGGATAACGCCCTAATAGCGCTAAGGCATTAGCGCTATTGTAAAAGGCAGTGGCATCAGTCCCCTTGCTAAAAGCAGCTAATGCTTTTTTATACTCTTTGAGTCTATAATAGACCACACCTTGCCATTCTGAGCTATTAAAGTCTCTTGCTGCTTGTTGCAGGTCATTTTGTTTTAGGGCCTTATAGCCTTGTTCATCGGGGTTAAGCCATAAATCATCCCAGGTTAAGGCTTTGGCTTCTGTACTCAACATAACGAATAGAATAACTAAAAAAACACGGCTTTTGATCACTTCAACAACTCCTGTAATCTTCCTCTACGAAAAGCATATAAAACTAAAATAAGCAGTGGCCATAATCCAATATAACCATTGTCCAGCCATATTCTAGTCTCTCCCGTATGGGTTTTGCCAGTGTTTTTCAGTGCGCGTTGGGGGTTTAAGCACTGAATTATGGTGGCTATAGGGGTATCCAGCGACCACAATTGGCCATGACCCGCCCGGGCCAAATGAGATAACGCTGTTTTATCCAAACGACTGATGATGATATTCCCTTTTTCATCTTTAACCAGTGATCCTTCGGGGGTGCTAAGCGTGCTGCCAGCGGCAGTGCCACTGTACAATACGTCCGTATAAAAACCTTGTTTTGCTAGCGTTTTGGCAGTAGCGATGTCCACTTTATTTGGATTTTGCGCCGTGAAGACGACGATGTGGCCGTTGTGTGCGCCTGCTTTTTCTAATAGGGTTTTCGCTTCCAATAAAGCGGTGTTGAGTTGATAACCCTGTACGGGCATAATCTCGGGTGACAGTTCACCTACTGCACTCACTAAAGTCTGTGTATCGTGCGTAAGCGGCGATACGACAAAAGGTTGTGCAGTAAAAACGACTAAACCGGTTTGTCCTTCTTTAAGATTTTGCAACAGATCCAATAATTTAAAGCGTGCGCGCGTTAAGCGATTGGGGGCTATGTCGTTGGCCCATTGTGCTGTAGACAAATCAAATACAATGACACGTGCGGTGTTTAACTGAAAAATCGGTGCGACACTGGTTTTGTAACAAGGGCCTGCTAAAGAAATAATCGCCAATAGAAATCCCAATAGCAACACGCCTTTTTTTAGAACGGTTAACCGCGTGCTATCGCCTATTAATAAATGCGGTAATAGATGGGGATCGCAAACTTTGCGCCAGGCATTATCGCGCCATGACTGTAAGGTTAAGGGCAACAATAAAGCAAGCACGGGTAAGAGCGCGAGCAACCACCATGGACGTAACCAATGTAGCCCTAAAAAATCCATAAACGCATTCCTCTAGTATATACCCTTCTCCAGAGAAGCTGCGAATTCTGAGGCAGGGGCAACCCCCTGTGGTTGCCCTTTTTGGGCAGGCACGGGGGCCTACCCCTACGATCTATCTTGCATCTCCATGCTCGGCGCAGCAATAAAGCAAATGCGATCAAAAAGGCGGCGGCCAAAGGCCAAGGGTATAAAGCGGTTTCGGGTCTATATTTAATTAGCTCTTCTGCTGTTGGTTCCAGTTGGTTAATTTGATTGTAAATTTGATCTAAGCTAGTCATGCTTTTTGCTCTAAAATATTGCCCCCCTGTTTTGGCAGCAATTAATTGCAGTGTTTTTTCATCCAAATCTGCAGAGGGATTGACACTGCGCATGCCCAATATCCCTGGAACCAACAGTTGATCGGCACCAAAACCGATGCTATAAATTTTTATATGATAGTCGTTGGCCAGTGCAGCGGCTTCTAAAGGGCTAAAATGGCCGCTATTGGAGGCGCCATCGGTTAATACAATAAGAACACGATTGTTTTCAGGGAGATCTTTTAGGTGCTTAACCGCTAGAGCAATGCCATCGCCTAAAGCGGTGAGTTGTCCGGCCAAACCCACGCTGCTGTCCTCTAAACGGTTTATTATTGTGTCGCGATCGAAAGTGAGCGGCGTTTGCAAATAAGCCTTGCTGCCAAATACAATTAAACCAAGGCGATCACCTTTTCGTTTTTGAATAAATTGTTTGGCGATCAATTGCACGGCAGTAAGACGCGGTAATTCCTGGCCATTGAAAGACATGTCGGCAATTTGCATGCTGCCGGATATGTCTACTGCCAACATAATGTTACGACCGCTGCGCGCGACATCCATGGGTTTCCCTAACCACTGTGGTCCTGCAGCGGCAATAACCAAGCAAATCCACAGTAGAGCGGCTACAGTATAATGTCGCACATAAGCACGCAGGCTAAAGGAATGCGCCGTCATGAGTTCTTTCATGTAGCGTAAGAAGGGCGCGTGTAAAACTTGATTTTGTACGTTTTTAACCGCAGGTAGAAAAAACCACGTGAATAGGGGTAAGGGTAAACAGAGTAAGATCCAGGGTGCTGAAAATGCAAACATATTTTAACCTATATACATCGTTTGATCCATTCTTCAGTCACCTTCAACAATGGCTCTGGGTTGCCAACAGTTTCATTGCTGGGGAAATAGGGCGCACTTAATAATAAACGACCTATATCGTGGCTGAATAACTGCGTTTGGCATTGCGCATCCAAAAAATTTAACCAATCATCACCGGTTAAATGTGCTACTTCTACCCGCTCGTGTGTCATTAAAGCGATGCGGCGCAGTAGGGTGGAGAGATCTTGATACACTAAAGGATATTGCTCTTCTACCAAATTATATTTTAAACGGTTTAAGTGTTGTAAGATATTTTCTCGACGCTGCACTTTTTTACGATACAGTCTGTACTGATAAGTTACCCATAGGGCTAAGCCTAAGGCGAGCAAGGTTACGGCAAACCAGCCGGGTGCTAAAGGCCACTGCGATAGGGTGCTGGGTGAGTGTATGTCACGCAATTGTGATAAAAGTTGCGATGTCACATCCGTATTCATTTTTTCATCCTTATGTAAAAAGCGGTTTAAGTTGTGGCACTAGGGCCTCTGCGGTAGACAGAGGTATAGCCGCCATATTCAACTGTCGCAATGATTGTTGCAATGCTTGTAGTCTCGCTTCTGCGCTGCGATTATAGCGATCTTTAAACTGCGTGTCATAGGTATTGAGCATATATTGATTGTGTCCATCGGAAATAGGATAATAACCGCCCTCTGGTAGCATTGCTTCTAAGGGGTCTTGCACTATCACCGCTATGCACTGATTTTTGCGCGCCAAGGGTTGCAAGCGTGCCATCAAACCATTATGCCATTGCCAAAAATCGCTGAATACAATAATAAGACTGCCGTGTAATTGACGCTGCAATAAAAAATTAAATGCAAGCTCTAAGCTGTTGTCATCGCTTTCTGCGGCCGGTTGTATACTGGAATCGGCTAAATGTTTTAACAAGGGTAATACAGCTTGCAAGCGATCTCTAGGCTGTACGCTCAATTGCTTTTTGCCTGAGAATACTAAGCCTCCTACGCGTTCGCCATTGGCCGAAAATGCCCAGGCACACAAAGCGGCGGCACGGGCGGCGATCACCGATTTAAAGGCTACGCGGGTAGCAAAATACATAGTGGGATTGTGATCCACCAATAACCAAATAGGGCGTTCTTTTTCTTCGTGAAATAATTTGGTATGGGTTTGGTCGGTGCGCAAGGTTGCGTGCCAATCGATGTGGCGTATGTCGTCGCCAGGTTGGTAGATACGCGTCTCGGAAAAGTTTATACCGCGGCCTTGTTGCTTGGTGTGTTTTAAACCGCTTTGCCGTGTGTGGCGACTAGTTGCTTTGCGCCACAATAAAGTTTGTGCATCGCTTTGCAAGGCGATCAATTCATCTAGCGTAACGCGTATACCGGGGTTTTCTTTGACTGCATTCACAAGCGGTTATCTCCTATGAACTGTCATTGCAAGACGAGAGGATCGTAGGGGCAGGCCCCCGTGCCTGCCCAAAGAGGGCAACCACAGGGGGTTGCCCCTACGCAAGAATCCACATTTCAAAGCGTAATAAGTATAAATCATAGATTAAGGAACAGCAACTAAAGTTAACAATTGGCTAACGATGTGATCGCTGTCTATGCCTTGGGCGATCGCTTCATAGCTTAGCAAAATGCGATGACGCAGGATATCGTGAGCGATGGCGTGTATATCTTGCGGGATCACAAAATCGCGCCCCTTTAAAAAAGCCAATGCCCGTGCGGCGCGCGCTAAACCTATGGTAGCGCGTGGGCTGGCGCCAAAACGTATCCATTGTGCCAATTGTTCGGAGTAGGCTTTAGGTTGGCGGCTGGCCATGATCAATTGTACGATGTATTCTTCTAAGGCTTTAGACAAATGGATTTGCAACACCGCTTGTCTTGCTTTAAAAATAGTTTCGGCCGTTGTAATGGGTTTAACGGCATGTGGATGTATGCTGTTTTCTAGTGCTTCACGATGATTTAAATTTAAAATAGCGTGTTCGGTTTTAGCATCGGGATAATCGATTTTGACGTATAATAGAAAACGATCCAATTGCGCTTCGGGTAGGGGATAAGTGCCTTCGTGTTCTATAGGATTTTGTGTGGCCATGACCATAAACAAAGGCGGCAGATCATACGTAGTTTGGCCTATGGTAATTTGGCGTTCGCCCATCGCTTCTAATAATGCCGATTGCACTTTGGCTGGAGCGCGATTGATTTCATCCGCTAATACGATGTGGTGAAATAAGGGGCCTTGTTGGAATACGAATTCGCCGGTTTGCGGTCTGTAGATATCGGTACCGGTGAGATCGGCGGGTAATAAATCGGGCGTAAATTGAATGCGGTGAAAATCACCCTCGATGCAATCGGCCAAGGCTTTAATGGCGGTTGTTTTAGCCAAGCCCGGCGCGCCTTCTACTAATAGATGGCCATCGGCCAATAGGGCTACCAATAGGCGTTGGGTTAAGGCTTGTTGTCCTAGCACTCTATGGTCTAGGTATTGCATCACCCGCAGCATGGGCGCGAGTGTATCGCTCAAAATTTGATCAGATACTGCTTCCATTATGGTCACTTCCTCCGTCAGATTCGTTTCAGCTAGGGCAGTAGAGTACCCTTTTTTTGTGCAATTTGCAAGGGATATGTTCATCATATTTGTAGATGCGAGGGGGTTGTAGGGGGCAGACACCGCGCCTGCCCAAAAATGGCGATATTACCGTGTTCGTGCTCGAGTTGGGCTAGAGAAATTAGATTCTGATGGTTCTATTTGCTGTTGAAACTCGTTTTTGTATGCATTACTGAGTGTAACAACAGCTTCAAGTTCGCCAAGATAAAATAAATTGTCCTCATTCCCCTTTAGGCTATTCATTCTATCGGAACTTTCGTCGATTGCTTTTAAGTCATTGAATAGCAACAATGCAAACTCTCTAGCCCTTGCAGTAATTTGCTCTTCTTCAGTGCCAATAAAACTGGCATATCTGGCATATACGGTGATTATGTTATTATAGTTTGCTAGTTCTATCTCGGAAGGGCGTGCTAAAGGTTCCTTTTCTTTTTCTTTAATATTCATACGAGTATTGTCACTACAATCACTCTGTGACCGTATTTCCTTAAAGACTACGCCTAATTGTATGGTGGTATTTGTAATCATGGTTTTAGCGTGTTTTTTTGCTAATTCTGTGGATTCATAGCTACAATCTAAAAAATTAAGAAAATGAGCAAATGCTTTTAATTCATTTAGTTTTTGCATAAAGGGCTGATCATTAGCCCTAGAGTGCTGTATATCTTCAAGCAATGATTGTAGCTGCTCTCTAATCTTTAAGTCTTCTATGAGGGCTTGGTAACCCGCAAAAGGCTCATAGTCTGATAGAGCAATCTTTTGTTGTAAACTGCTTATTGCCATAAAGGCATCCAAATTCATTGTCTTCGCAAGGTTTTCTTTAATTTCATCTATTGTAGAAATAAAAAAATTGTAAATAGGTTGTTGCATTAGATCTTTCATACTATTCAAGTTTCTCCGCTTTATTTAAAGTTTAGACAGGAAAAAGCTATAACTTCCTCCGATCGATGAATAATTATACAAAAAAAACAGGATTTGGTCAAGAGCAAATCACGCGCAAAAAGAAATGGGCTTGAAGGGGTATTTAAGCCTAGGATAAAGTTTTGTTTTCAGCCGCTTTTAAGGCCTCTGCGCCGCCAGGTGGCCATTCATCGTGTTGTGGCAAACCATCGCAGATGTCATACCAAGGTGCTTTAGAGCCCACAAAAATATTCATCATTGGTTGTGAGCCCGGATCTTGATCCAGCCCGCCTAAGGGCAAACCTATGTATTCTGGGTGATCTGCATATAGGCTAATGAGATTTGAGCCGCAAATAGAACAAAATGTTTTGATGGAGCCGGTTGATTTATATTTAGAAAGAAGATCTTCTCCGCGTAACCATTTAAATTTTTTGCTGGCTATCGTTACGCGCGTTCTAAACGCGGCACCGTGCCAACGTCTACACATTGAACAATGGCAATTGACAACAAGACCGAGTTTACCTTCTATTTCATAGGCAATGGCGCCACATAAACATTGGCCTGTTAGTTTCTGTGTTTTTTGATCACTGTCTGTAGTCATGGGATGCCCCTTTTAAAAAACATAAGCCATTTATCGTAGGGGCAGACCCCCGTGTCTGCCCTGGGTTGGGCGGACACGGGGGTCCGCCCCTACGCAATGATGGTTACGCCGCGGCCCGTAACACACTGAAATTTTTCTCTAAGGTCAGTAAGTATTGTTTTAATTCCAAGCCGCCGGCAAAACCGGTTAACTGACCATTAGCGCCTATAACGCGATGACAAGGAATGATGATTGGAATAGGGTTGTAATGATTGGCCATGCCTACGGCTCTAGCCTTATTGCGATTACCCACTTTTTCCGCTTGCTCGGCGTAGGAAAGCGTTTGCCCGTAAGGAATGTTGCAGAGGGCTTGCCATGCTTTCATTTGAAATTCAGTTCCATTTAAAACCAATGGCAAATCAAAAGTATGACGTTGGCCGGAAAAATATTCTTGCAATGCTTTGGTTGCTTTTAAAAAAACGGGATGGTGTTCATCTTTTTTAAAACTCTGCAACGCCTGTAGTGATTCTTCTATTTCGTGTTCATTGCCCCATAAAATGCGATGCAAGCCTTTAGCTGAAACAAATAGAGATAAGGGCCCTACGGGCGTAGAGATGGTTGCGTAGCTGCTGTCTAAGGGTAAATGTGAGATCCAATGCTTTCTCATGGTATGCCTCCAGGTGTTTACAGTTCATTCTTATTATTTTCTCATAATGGAAAGGGTTTTGTCACTGTTTATAAAAATAAATTGACTGTTTAATATAAATGCTGTATATAACCATCTGTGGTTGCCCAAGCCAGGGCAGGCACAGGGGCCTGCCCCTACGAAAACATTCATCAAAGTACACTTAATATTATGCAAAAAACATACCGACTGCAAAGCCACGAGAAATTTGACTTTGAAAAAACTATTCACAGTCTACGGCGTGGCGCGCAAGATCCGGTCAATATCATCGAAAATAACCGCTGGACGCGCTGTTTTAACGTGCAAAACAAACCGGTAGTGATTGAAACTTTCAAAAAAAAACAAATTATCATGAATCAATTGTATGGTTCAGCCACTGCACCCGAGGTAAAAAATGCCATTAGCCGTTGTTTGGGTCTAGACGATCCTTTGTGGGCAACTAACCCTGGTAGAAAGTATAAAAAACTAGCCGCGCATTGGCATGTTGCAATTCCGGGCTATGCCAGTTTGTTTGAGGCGTTTGCGTTAACGATTTTTGGTCAATTGGTTTCCGTTGCTGTGGCCAATCATATGCGCAAAAACTTTATGTCTACGTTTGGAGAACGGCATAGTTTTGGTGATCAAACTTTTTTAGAATTTCCTAGAGCAGAAGTCATTGCCAACATCAGCATAGACAGTTTAGCCTCTTTAAAAATCACGCGCATGAAGGCACGTTCTATTATTGAGTTAGCGCAGGGTTTTGTAGAAAAGGATTTGGCGGCACAAATTGCTTTGGCTGATCGCAAGCAATTATACGCTTTGCTCAATCAATATCATGGTATTGGTCGTTGGACTATCGATTGGGTAGCGCTGCGGGAATTAAGACAATTTGATATTATTCCCGCTACCGATCTTGCCGTTAGAAAAGCCTTTTCATGGTGGTTAGAAACGCCAGAAATTTTGACTGCAAGCGATTTAGATGTCATTGCTAGCGATCTTTATCCTCTGGGTGGCGCGATTATGTATAGGGTGTTGTCGGCGTATTCGGCAGCGCAAACAAGACAAGTGGATTGAGGGTTTGTATGTGAAGTGTAATATGAAAAATTTTTTTTTGACATTAGCATTAGGTTGTTTAATCAGTCTATCCGCACAAGCGGAGGTAGAACATTATTTTTCTACCATTAAACAAGATCCCAACGCCTTGTATGCTTTTCTAAAAGAAATGCCTAAGGGCGGCGAATTACATTATCACTTGGCGGGCGGTGCTTATCCTGAAGTCATGCTCAATATTGCCGCAACACAACCTTATTGCTTACACGATGCAAACTATAGCGTCAGCAGCGATAAAAACTGCAGCGCGGCAATATTAGCCACTAATGATGCTTTGTATGAACGATATCTACAAGCATGGTCTTTAAAAAATTTCATAGCGACTAATGAAGAAAGCGCAGAAGATCATTTTTTTGCCACCTTTTATAAATTTATGCCCGTCGTAGCAGAACATGAAGCTGAATTGTTAGCAGATGTGCTAAAACGCGCGGATTCTCAACACGAACAATATATGGAGATCTTAGTTACTCCAGACAATGTGCAATCGGCCTCATTTGCAAACTTACTGAAAGACAAAAAAACGAATGCAGAGAAATTAGAAGTTCTGAAGAAAAACCAAGCGTTTAACGACAATATTCAACGTACCATCATCAATGGGCGCAATATTATCGAGCAAGCTCATACCCTATTAGGTTGTGATAAAAATCCGCAGGCCGAAGGTTGTAATGTAACTGTACGTTTTCAATATTATATTTTACGTCAGTTGGCACCAGATGCCGTTTTCGCCATGGCCGTGAATGCATTTTCTGTGGCTCAAGCTTCACCCGATTTTGTAGGCATTAATTTAGTGCAACAAGAAGATGTGTCTGCGGCCTTAAAGCCGTATAAAAGGCAAATGCAGATGTTAGACTTTCTGCATCAACAATATCCTGCAGTGCATCTCAGTTTACATGCCGGTGAATTGTCGCCTACGGCCGTTTCTCCTGCAGATTTACGCTTTCATATACACGATGCTGTCACCGTAGCGCATGCCGAGCGTATAGGCCATGGCGTGGATATCGCGTATGAAGACAACGCCGAGGCTTTGGTTAAGATGATGGCACAGAAAAAAATTGCCGTTGAAGTGAACTTAACGAGCAACGATTGGTTAGTGAATGTGAAAGGGGCGGCGCATCCGCTACATTATTATTTAGAACACCAGGTACCCGTGGTATTATCCACCGACGACGAAGGCATACTGCGCACCGACTTAACGCGCGAATACGTACGTGCCGTGATGGAACAACATTTAGACTATCAACAATTAAAAACCATTACCCGCAATGCCATTACTTATAGTTTTTTACCGCCAGATGAAAAAGAACGCTTGCAACAGCAATTGGATAAGCAGTTAAAGCTATTCGAGGCGGCTTATGCGGATCGATAGACGGGGTTCCTGTATTTTCAAATAGGAGGGATATAATTCTCCCTAGCCTTCCCTGCTAGCTTTAGCACCCTAAAAAATACTTAAAAACATAGGCAAACCTCTCTTTTAAGAATAAAAATAACGAAAATAGCCTTATTTTCCAATAATATAAAATATTTTCAAAAATCTTCATAAATACTTGTAATCTTAAGTTTTCCTTAAGATCCATACCCTATACTAGGTTAGTATAAGAAAGAGGGATTCGCTGCTTTAATTAAAAAATACAGTATTTATCAGCGAAGTAGCACAGTGTAGTAGATGAATATAAGTATGTATTCTCTCTCGTTCGGTAACGATAAGAACATAAAGACGATATCGTTAATACGCCATCTACACTGGAGAATTTGTAAAATGGAATATGCAGGAGACGTGCAATTATGGCCGATAAATTTAATAACCCCACCGCTATAGATCTGAGTGCAGAAGTACCCGGGTTAACCCCGCGCGAAAAAAGTCAAAGCGGTGGTGTCGCGGATAAAGATACTAATTTCTATACCAAATATGTGTTTTATCCAATGTCTTCTTTTAAGGAGAAAGGCGTTGTAATGCCAAACGCTATTTATATAGACGAGAACACAAGGGGATGCAGAGGTTGTGATCTGAGTGGGAAGACCTTCCATATATTTCTGCCGGAGCATATAAATTTAAATAATTCGTCACAAAGGTTGAAATATTTTCGTTTACAAAGGGCTATCCTGAGCTATACCTCTAGCGAAAAGGGCGGCCGACTTACCAAAGAACAACGAAAGGAAAAATTGGCCGCGGGAATGGGTCTTGGTGATGCTGTAGGTGATTTAACAAGGCTGGCCGAGAATTTACAAACACTAGCAGATCAAAGTGGTAGTGTAATAGCGACTGATGAACAACTTATGCTGCAGATGGAGGCTCATCTATCGTTTTCAGAGAAATGGGAGGGAACAACAGAAAAACAAATGGAACTTATAGCTGAAGTAGGTGAGTTTAATTTAGTAGAGGCTCGAGACGCAGCTTATTTAATGAGGCAAAAAGAAAAACTGGATAGAATAGTGTCTGTTTTAGAATCAGAAAAGAGGGAGAGCAAAAGAAAAGGGGCATTTGAAGAATTTTTTAATAAAATATCGGATTATTCAGGTTTAACTCGCAGCTTAGTGGAAGACCTTCGGTTTCTAAAAGGAGAATTAAACTTAACGTCTTTGGAAAATGCTGTTTTTGATAGGGCTATAGAAGCGATGATTGCGTTACAAGAACAACAGCAGATATTCTCAGATCAAGTATGTCCAAAACAAAGAGAAGATTTTTTTAAAAGATCCGGAGAAGAACAGATTCAATCTGTTTTAAAGGGTGAAGAGTCTTTAACCGGTTTACGAGAGAAAGTGCTTCTTACTATGAAGTTACTCGTTTATGTAGATGAACTCTTTGATTTGCATAATGATGAAATTGCAAAGCATTATGACAGATTCACTGCAATTAAGAAAATATTTAAACGAACAGACCCTGTTATATTGGGGACCATTTTCTTTCAAAATTATTCCAGGTCCAAACTGCTAACGGACGAAATAATAAAAAACTTATCCGCTTTGGAGAGTGAAAAGCTTAAGTCTTTTAGTGAAAAAATTGGAAAAATAGTGGATGATTATAACGAGCTGAAAGAGAAAAATATATTGCTTTCTGGCAATCATGACAATACCAACGAAGTTAGCCGAGATGGGTTTCTGCAAGATGAAGGTAAAGCAGATAATTTCAGGATTTTTTTAAATGGTAGCAGAGAAAAAATAGCCTATTTTAATCTTTTATGTAAATTACACCAGAAAGATTCCGTCAATGCGTTAAAGGAAAATGAGGCGGAGATAAAGAAAAATTTGCCATTTATTGCAAAAGCTTTAGATGAACTGAACAAAGAAGAACAGGGAAAAGGTTACACTCTTAATTTGGTGGAAAAGATCCCTGGTTTTGTAGCGGATAAAGGAGTGAATTTAGCAAGAAACGAGGCGGATGGTACTTTGGCATATGCTGTTCGAAACCGTGAAGGTAAAGTAGTTGTAGGCTCTATTGATACTAAAGTTCAAGGTGATTTATCACTGAGTAATCTAAACAAGATAAAAAAACAGATTTTGGATGAGATAGCTAAACAAGGTTATATAATGGGAGAGGAGGAAGAAAAGCGGCAAATAAAAGAAAAAATTCTTTTGGCTTCCAATACCATTAAGGCATTGTTGCTTGATATCCTTGAGCCAGACTTCGCGGATTTTACAAAACGGGCAGAAAACAGGATACCGCAGCAGAATTTAGATTTTGAATTGGAAGAAGAAATTGTTGTTATTCCTCATGAATCGCATTCCATAGTAGCAAGTCACTTGAGCAAGCCACGGCTAGCAAGAACTACATCGCTTGAGAAATTGTCAGCAATGCTAGGTGAGGCAGTAGAAGCGGTTACAACTAAAACTAATTCCTTAGCGGATAGCATTAAAGATCGTTTTCGTGCTGAGGTGAATGTGCCTTTTTCTGAATTTTCGCATTTTGTTCAGAAGCAAGTAGAAGTCTTTAATAGCGTTGGCAAAGAGCAGAATGATGCGAGATTAAAAGGCTGGGAGTTTATCTATCGTAGAGATGAGACGGCTCTAGAAAAAACGCCCACTGATTTCAAAGTAAATGATACTGTCCTAGTCAAGCATGATGGTGCTCCCGTATTTACAGTATCTCCTACAAGGATAGAAGAGATTTCTAAAGATAATGTGGTGGCCAATGGCGTGAGCGTGGTAGTGCATCGCCATGAGAAAGACGATATGGCTTTAGCCGTGCGCATTATGGTAGAAGCCATGGCTAGAACAGGTGAGAAGAAGATATGTATATCGGTTACAGACTCGACGATAGAAGCTAAAAAACTGATACTGGATTATGCGAATGTTATACTATTACAAGGTGCTATACCCGTATTGACGGATAAAGAAGGAAGCGCTTTAAGCACGAAGCGAACAAAACTAAAGCTGAAAGAGATTGAAATTGAAGTCTCTGCTGATGAGTTAACCCAAAAGAAATCCAAGATCAGTGAGCACTATTCTGCCAAGGTAAAGCACATAAGATTAAGAAAGAAAGAAGATGCTAGTCTTCTGGAGAAATTTGATTTGGCTATGAAACAGCCCGTGTCTATTTCTACAGCTCCTGAAGTTCGTAAAGACGAAGCTCTTCGGAATGCTGATTTTTTAACACGAATTATGTTAGATAATAGAAATTTAACGGAAGATGATTTTGTTAACAGACTGATAACCTGTGTTAGGCACATCTCTCCGGAAGCACAAGAATTATCGAATGAAAAAATACATGAACTTAAATCGAAAAATTTGTTTAAACTAAGATCTTTGACGCTGAAACAGAAAGAAGGGAATGTTCCCTTTGAAGATGTTTCAGGTGTGCTATTTGGCTTTACTGAATTGCATTTAAAGGATTATGCCTTTTTGCAAAATTTTGATTCATGCGTGCGAGATTTAAAGCCACTGGATGTGGTTGCTAGGTTGCAGCATGTTTTTAGCCGTGATAATTTAAATCAAAAAGAATTTATTAAAAAAATTGTTGCTTATGCTCAAATAATTTCTTCAGACAAAAATGGTTCATTTACACCAACGCAACTTGAAGCAATAGAGAAAGAGTTAAAGACCTACTTTGATGAATCTGTTGCTAAAAATTCAGGTGTGCCATCTGCTGATCTTGCTGTGCAACTGTATAATCTGGCTGCCAAAGCATTAGGATCTACAAATCCGATCGTTGTTACTGGCGCCGCTCAAACAGGGGAGTTACCGCTGCAGGTGGAATTAGTCAGTGAACGCAAATTACAGCCAGTACCAGTAATACAAGAGAGTAACCCAGAATTTAGTTCAGAAGAGCAAGATGCATTGTTAGCAGCAACCGACGATCTTTTGAAAGATATTGAAACGCCAGTAGAAAATGCTGTAAGCACAATGCAAGATATACAAACGCTAGATGTGCACGTATACGATGCACCAGTGTACGAAGCATCGCCAAAAATGCACGTGCAAGAAATAATAGAGTTGAAAGAGTCTGAATTGTCATTGGCTCAAAATGAGTTTGAACAACGTATCACAGCGCTATACGATCAAAGAAAGGAAATCGGGTTGAATCGACAATTTGCACGGGCTCTAGCCGCCTATGCTTTATTTTCAGGAGAAATAAGGCATGAAAATTCTGATTTAGCAGAATCGATGATACCAGACATATCCTTCATGATGGAAAGTGCTGAAAAATTGTTTAAAACCGATGCCCCTAAAAGCTCTAGTGCTGAAAGAAAAGATGCTGCAAAAAATTATGAAAAACTGTTGCAAAAAGCTTCTAATGAGTTGAAGTTAGAGTTACGGCAGGGTAATGCTGCTTTCGATTCGAAGATGCAGGAGGGTTCGCTACAATCTTTTTCTGAACAAATACTGGCTCAAGATTTAGAAGCGCAGCAGCTATTAAAAGAGATACTAGAAGAAGCAGAAAAAACCTCATCTGAAGATCCATTCAGTGAAGATGCTTTTGAACTGGAAAGCTACCACTCACCCAATTTGCAGGATCCAAAGGTTTCTGATATACCAAGCTCAGAATCAGAAAATTTAGAAGATTTGATAAAAATTCTGGATGATGAAATCGCTTTGCTTTATTCAGATAAGCTTGATGCAGAAACAAAACAGCATGTGCCCGCTCCTACGCATTTTAGTTTCTTCGGTAACCCGTATCCCGGAGCAAAAGATAAACCAAAAACTATCTTACCGCCAGTTTCTCACCCAGTAGAAACGGCACAGCGTGGGTTCTCTCCCTGTTTAGGTATCTTCGGTAACAGTTGTGCTGGAGCTGTAAATAACCCAAAAGCTGAACCTATTACAATAAGGCCTGGCCTGTCCGTTAAGGTATGAAGCTCTGCAAGGTAAAATAAACCCTGTCGTAGTAAATGCATAGTGTGCTCTTTGAGTAGCGTATTGCTGCATTATCGCAGAGGTGGATCTTAGCCTAATTTCACGGCTGTGATAAAAGAAAAATTTTTGCCCGTGTCTGCACGGCAATTAATCTATATTTTTTACACATCATATTCAAGTTGTGTTTTCAAAAACCGTTTGTTACACTGCTCATTTTGGAGAGTATGGATATGGCACGACATAATATTGAAAAAAAGTACAAAGAAAAAATTTCTCTTTTGAATCCGGTTATGGCGCGTTACTTGCGTACCTACGATGGACAACAGCCGTTTGCTGAGCAAATCTCAGAAATAAGGGATGAAGAGTTAAGAGAATCCTTGGAAAATAAATTAGAAAAAGAAGGTCTAATGGATCCGATCAGTTTATGCCTTATTGATATCCCTGTGCGAATTTATGATGATGTTTATGAGCTCGATAGTGTTTTAGAACTGCTACGGCTGGGGAATGGCCGCGCCAAAGAGCCTTTGCGAAATATGGACTATTTTGTCTATTCAGATATTCAACCTGCCAAGGATTTAAAGGATCGTGTACAAACCTTCATTAATGGGGCTAAACAACCTCCCGCTGTTATAGCACCTTCAGTGCCTACTGTATTATCAACCAGCAGTAGCAGTGCCAATTTTTCATTGCCAACAACGCCACAACCTTCCGCACCCCCTTTGTCTGTTCTTGAAAATAGGCTGTATCCTTCATTAGAAACATTCTCTGTGTCGTCACCACAGCCCTCTGCACCCACTTTAGAAGAATTTGAGGCCGTATTATCTTGCAGCAGTAGTGCTACTTTACAAGGCAGGGATTCTGAAAAAGAAGCGAGTGGGCAAGCACCAGGAGTCTCTTCGTCATCTGCACCTCTACCCGTAATAAGCTCCTCTGTATCGTCTTCTAGTAGTAGTGCATTGACTTCATCTAGTGCTAATGTTCGTGGTGCTAAACATTCTAGTGAATGGTTAAATAGAATGGGAAGAACAGCGAAACTAAAGATAAATCCGGAAACGGGGAATAGAGGTATAAAATTGGTGGTGCTGGGAGACTCATCGTGCGATAAGTCTGGATTATTAATAAGCTATGCTAATAACCGTTACCCAGAAGATTATATCCCTGCAGTTTTTGACAATTATGTAGTCAATCTTATGGCAGGTCAGGATACTCTTGAGCTGGGTTTATGGGATACTTCCGGGCAAGAAGAATATGACCGCTTACGACCTTTGACCTATGCCAATGCAAATGTTTTTATTGTGCTTTTTTCTGTAGTGAACCCAGTGAGTTATGAGAGTGTTAGTACAAAGTGGATACCTGACTTAATACATTTTTGTCCGGATGTGCCGACTATTCTCGTTGGTTGCCAGATAGAAAAATGTGGCAGTGAAGAAGTTTTAGAAAAATCAAAAAAACAAGCTCAGCAACCCATTACCTTTGAGCAAGGTGTGAAACTTGCAAAAAGAATTAAAGCGCTTAAGTACATGGAATGCTCTGCACGAACTGGTGAGGGATTAAAGCAAGTATTTGATGAAGCAGTGAAGGCGAGTCTAGGTCTCGCTTATGAACGACCATCAATAATAAATTCGTTTATGGGATTGTTTAAAAGTGAAGATAACTATAAAGATGAGGAGGAACTCATCGTTTGCTTAAAATCCTATATAGAAGCTAGAGGCAAAATCACATCATCTGACGGTAGCGAATATAGCCATCTGTGGGGAGGGTTTTTTGGCGGAATACCGAGTTCTATTAAAGTGAAATCCGCATTAGATCTTGTTGCTAAACTAGCCGGCGCAAACGAAAAAAAATTCTCGGAAATAGAAGTGGAAGCACTTTTATCCGGATCGCTTGGAGAAATTGTAGGGGAATATCCCTGCATAGTAGAAAAAAATAAAAGGTGAATGGCGAGCACAACCCGTAGCTGGGGGGAGTAGTCTGTCGCTACCTTCAGCATCCAGATCAGGAGGACCATCGCATTAAGAACTAAACAACTCCTCCACCGCCTGCCGCCAAGGCAAAACCATCACGTGATCGAATTTTTTTGCATATTTATCCTGACTTAAAACAATGGCCACACAATCTGGGATATCGGCAGTGAGTTGTTTGAAACTAGAGATATCAGCTGCATTGACATCGCGGCTATTTTTTATTTCTATACACAATAAGGGCAATCCAGGACGTTCCACGACTAAATCTATCTCTGTATCATGTGCGGTACGTAGATAATTAAAGCGATAGTCTTTACGGGAATAATCACTTAGTTTCATACATTCTAATATAACAAAATGTTCAAAGGCGTTGCCATAAGCATGTGTGCGTTCTACCAAGGGAACTGTGCTTAGCCTCGCTAACGCCCGAGCTACACCCGTATCAAAAAAATAAAATTTCGGCTTTTGGCTTAACCGTTTTCTAAATGAACCCTGATAGGGCTGTAACATAAATCCTATTAAGGTATCTTCTAAAATGCTATAATAAGATTGAATGGTTTTGCTATCTACACCCACATCGCGTGCAATATTACTGCAGTTGATAATTTTTCCATTACACTGGGCCGCAACTTCTAAAAACTTATGAAAAGGATCCAGCTTGCGAATGATTTGTTCATTCACAATTTCTTCCTTAAGGTACGTATGCGCATAGGCCATTAGAAATTCCTGTCGCTCTAAATCAGAATCGCATTGTAGCACTTGAGGTAAGGTGCCCCAGCGTAATGCATGATTCAGTTCAAAATCTATGCCTAACTCGCTGGCGGATAAGGGATATAAATGGTAAACAAATGCTCTACCTGCCAGTAAGTTTGAACCACCACTTTTTAATTTACGCGCACTGGAACCCGACATAATAAAGAACTTGTCGCTATCACTCATAAGCATTTGTATGGTGTCTAATAGGCGCGGAACCTTTTGTACCTCATCGACGATAACGTGTTGTATGTGTTTTGGTAAAGCTAAAACTTCATTGGCTAATATCGTTGGATCTCTACGATAGTGATCTTCTACAGTGCTATTCAGTAAATCGATATAACGGCTGTTTTCAGGGTTGAATACCGCTTTAATTAAAGTGCTTTTGCCGGTATTACGAGCACCAAATAAGAAAAAATGGTGTTTTTTAGGGAGAGTCAAAAAACGCGGATACATGAGTATACTCCTAAAATGCATGACATTTTGGGAGTAGGGGAGTTCAGGAAGCCTCTGTAGGACTATACGATGCCATCGTATACCCTTCATATATACCCCCTTGCGCGCGACCCTTAAAATTCAGTATACTGTGCCGTCTCTTGCTAGGTGAGAGGCCTTATATAGATCATAATGAGAGCAGAATGCAGCAGCAAAAAAAGAGCACCACTGCTTTAGGCCTTCTTTTTGGGGTGTTAGCGGTCATTTTTTGTGCTTTTTATGCGTTTATGGGCACCAAGGCGGCCTGGTCGGCCTTAGCGGGTGGTGGCGCCAGTGGCGTAGGGCAAGTATATTTTTTGCTCAAAATGCGCGGTTCAAAACGTGTTTTAGCACCCAAGGCAGCGTTGCGTTACTTTTATCGTAGCGAAGTATTGAAAATAGCCTTAACATTGAGTCTATTGGCATTGTTATTAAGCCTATTTTCGTTGAATTTATGGGTAGTCTTTATGACTTTTGTGGTGATGCAGTGCGTAAGCAGTTTTGCACTGTTGTGTTTTTCTTAATTGTTAGCTTTGAGATTAGTTATGAGCAATGAAACGCTAGACTCTAGCCAGTATGTGCACCATCATCTAACCAACTTGCCGTGGACGCACGCCTTTTTGCAGAAAAAGCTGGGGGATTTTGGGGTATTGAATCTAGATACCCTGATTATGTCCTTTATATTGGGCAGTGCGATATTGCTGCTATTTTATTTTTTAGCGCGACGCGCCACTTCGGGGGTGCCGTCTAAACTGCAAAATTTTGTTGAGATATTGTTTGAATTTATACAAAAGCAGGTTAAAGAAACTTTTCAGGGCAGTAATCCCTTGATTGCGCCCTTGGCGTTAACGATATTTGTGTGGATTTTATTGATGAATTTAATGGATTTAATTCCCGTCGATCTATTCTCCATCCTCTTGGGCAAAGTGGGTGTACCCTATTGGCGCATGGTGCCGACCACAGACCTAAACGTTACTTTTGCTATGTCTTTGTCGGTATTTATTTTAATTCTATATTATAGTGTCAAGGAAAAGGGTGCTTTGGGCTTCGCCAAGGAATTATTAATGCATCCTTTCCCTTATATTTGGATGGCGCCTATCAACCTGCCCTTAAGCATAATCCATGAATTGGCAAAGCCAGTGTCATTGGCATTGCGGTTGTTTGGCAATTTATTTTCTGGGGAAGTCATCTTCATATTGATTGCACTATTCCCCATCTGGTGGTTACAATGGGTCTTAGGCCTTCCCTGGGCCATTTTTCATATATTGATTATTTTTATACAAGCGTTTATTTTTACAATATTGACGATTGTGTATTTGAGTTTGGCGCACGAGTCACATGAGTGATGAGAGCGTTTAGGTAGAAGTGATAATTCGCTTCTTTATGTGGTGTTTATGCGAGGAGACAAAATGGACGCGGTTGCTTTAATTGCTCATGTACAAGGTATGACGGCGATTGCCGTGGCTATCTTGATTGGTTTGGGTGCGGTGGGAGCTGGTATAGGTATGGGACTTTTAGGCGGTAAATTCCTAGAAGGCGGTGCTAGACAGCCTGAGTTGTTGCCTACTTTATTGAAGAATATGTTCCTGGTAGCAGGTTTAGTGGACATGGTCGCAATTATCGGTGTGGGTATAGCCATCATCTTTATTTTCGCCAACCCTTTTGCTGCTAAGCTCACCAGACTACTGGTAGAGCAAGGCCTGTTAAAGATGGTTAGTTAGTATCGTTAAATATACGGAGTGATCGCAAGTGGATCTCAATCTTACCTTATTTGGGCAAATGATCACCTTCGCTTTGTTCGTTTGGTTTACCAAACGCTTTGTGTGGCCGGTGCTCATTAAAGCCATCAACGATCGTGAAGCCAAGATTGCGGATGGTTTGGCCGCTGCTGAGCGGGGTCATCATGAATTGGACCTATCGCAAGAGCGCGCTAAAGAATTGTTGCGTGACGCTAAAGCCAAGGCTATAGATGTGGTGGAGCAAGCGCACAAACAAGCAACGCACATTTTAGAAGAAGCGCGTTTAGAGGCGCGTACGTTGGCTCTGCGCATGGTGTCGGTGGCCGAAGAAGACATTGTGCAAGCAAAGCTCGCAGCAAAAATGGCTTTGCAAAAAGAATTGGGCGTGATGGTGGTTAAGGGTGCTGAGCGCATCTTAAAGCAAAACATCAGTGGCGCTATCAACGATCGCCTCATCTCCGATTTAATTGCAGAGGTGGGTGTCAGTGAGTAACGTCATCAGTAATGCTAGGCCCTATGCCAAGGCTTTGTACACCAAAGCCAAAAAAGACGATCGCGTTGCGGTTGTTTTGCTGTGGCTAGAGCCGATGGCGTTGGTGGTTACGGATGCAGTGGTAGCCAGTTTATTGTCGGATCCGCGTGTGGGCGCCGCAAAAATAATCGATGCGTGTATAGCCACCTTGGGCGAAAAGTTGGTCGCTAGCGATAAAAACTTTTTGCACTTGTTGGCGGAAAATAAACGCGCGGCATTGTTGCCCGCCATTTTAGCACTGTACCAGCAATTGCAATTAGCCCAGTTAAATAAAGTGGCAATCAGCGTGACTAGCAGTACGCCTTTAACAGAGGCGCAAAGTTTAGCGCTGCAAAAAAATTTAGAGCAAAAACACAAGTGCGCCGTGGATCTGACTTATCATATCGATAGCAGTCTATTGGGCGGGCTCGTGTTGCGCTGTGGGGATAAGGTGATAGATGGCTCTATTCAAGGCCAACTGCATCAACTCAGTCAATCAATCAACGAATACGCTTAGAGGAACGATTATGGCAATAGAAGCAAGAGAAATTAGCTCGCTTATTTTAAAACGCATAGAATCCTTTGTGCCGACGACACAAAGTCGTTCCGAAGGCACTATTATCAGCTTGCAGGATGGTATTTTGCGCATCCATGGTTTGGAAGATGCGCAGTTCCAAGAAGTGTTGGAATTGCCGGGCAATACCTATGGTTTAGTGCTCAATCTAGAGCGCGATTCCGTAGGCGCAGTGGTGTTGGGGGATTATACCCATCTTAGAGAAGGCTTAACGGTTAGATGTACGGGCCGCATTTTAGAGGTTCCTGTAGGCCCTGCTTTATTGGGTCGTGTGGTCAATGCCTTAGGGCAGCCTATAGATGGCAAGGGCCCCGTAGAAACTCATGAAATGTCCATAGTGGAAAAAGTGGCCCCAGGGGTTATTTATAGGGAACCGGTGTCACAACCGCTGCAAACCGGCTTAAAATCTATAGATGCTTTAGTGCCCATAGGCCGTGGTCAGCGCGAATTGATCATCGGCGATAGACAAACCGGTAAAACGGCCATTGCCATCGATACCATCATCAATCAACGCAACAGCGGTGTTAAATGTATTTATGTGGCCATAGGCCAAAAAGCGTCCTCTATAGCCAGCATCGTACGTAAATTAGAAGAACATGGCGCCATGAAAAATACGATCGTTGTGGCTGCTTCCGCAGCAGAAGCCGCATCGCTGCAATTTTTAGCCCCCTATTCCGGTTGCACCATGGGCGAATACTTTCGCGATAAAGGCGAAGATGCTTTGATTATCTATGATGATCTTACCAAGCACGCCTGGGCTTATAGACAAGTGTCTTTATTATTGCGCAGACCTCCTGGACGTGAAGCGTATCCTGGAGACGTATTTTATTTGCATTCGCGTTTGTTGGAACGCGCATCACGCGTCAATAGTGTGTATGTAGAAGAAATGACTAAGGGCGCAGTCAAAGACAAAACGGGCTCTTTAACCGCCTTGCCGATCATCGAAACCCAAGCGGGTGACGTATCGGCTTTCGTGCCTACTAACGTGATTTCTATCACCGACGGTCAGATTTATCTAGAAACCAGTTTGTTTAATGCCGGCATACGTCCAGCCATGAACTCTGGTTTATCCGTGTCACGTGTGGGCGGTGCGGCACAAACCAAGCTTATACGCAAAATTGCCGGCGGTATTCGTTTGGCACAAGCGCAATATCGCGATCTAGAAGCCTTCGCGCAATTTGCTTCCGATCTAGATGAAAGCACACGCAAGCAATTGGAACGCGGCCAACGTGTCACCGAAATGTTAAAGCAAAAACAATATTCACCTTTGTCTGTGGCGGAAATGGGTCTATGTTTATTTGCAGTCGATAAAGGATATTTGGATGATGTGGCTGTGAAGCAAGTGACGTCTTTTGCGGTAGAGTTGGTGGATTATGTGCGTAATTATCATGCCGATTTTATGAAGGGTTTAACGGACAATCCTTCATTCGATGATAAGATAGCCGCTACCTTCCAGGAGATAGTGACTAAATTTAAAGATACGCAAACGTGGTAGCAATAACATGGCGAGTTTGAAAGAAACCCGGGTTAAAATCGACAGCGTTAAGAAAACGCAGAAGATTACCAAGGCTATGGAATTGGTGGCGGCGAGTAAAATGCGTAAGGCGCAAGAGCGCATGAATGTATCTAAGCCTTATGCGACTAAAATACTAGAAGTCATAGGCCACTTAGCCAATGCGCATGCTGAGTATAGACATGATTATTTTAAAGAACGTACCGTGAAACGGGTAGGGTTTATCATCGTTACCAGCGATAGAGGCTTGTGCGGCGGTTTGAATAATAATTTATTAAAACTAGCCGTGCAAAAAATGCGTGAAGCGCATGCCGATGGCATAGAAGTGGATCTCTGTTTAATCGGCAGTAAGGCCGGTAGCTTCTTTCGTCGCGTCAATGCGCATGTGACGGCCAGTGCCAATCACTTGGGCGATGCGCCGCAAGTACAACAACTGATAGGCGTCATTGAAGTGATGTTGTCAGCTTACCGTGCAGGTAAGCTAGATAAACTGATAGTGTTTCGCAATGAATTTGTGAATACCATGACGCAAAAACCATTGGCGCAACAATTGTTGCCTTTGGTGCACAGCGAGGATAAAAGTAAAGCGCATCATTGGGATTATATTTACGAACCAGACCCGCGTGAATTGGTGGATTCATTATTACAACGCTATATTGAATCGCAAGTGTATGAAGCGGTAATAGAAAATTTGGCGTGTGAGCAAGCTTCCAGAATGGTGGCGATGAAAAGTGCAACCGATAATGCAGGCGGTTTGATAGACGATTTAAAATTAGTGTACAACAAGGCGAGACAAGCGGCGATTACCCAAGAAATCTCCGAAATAGTCTCGGGTGCAGCGGCAGTGTGATATCGTAGGGGCAGGCCCCTGTGCCTGCCCAAAATAGATTATTTAAATGAGGTGTGAAATGACGGCAGCAATAGAAACCACTGGGAAAATAGTGCAAGTTATAGGCGCGGTGATCGACGTGGAATTTCCAGAAAACCATGTGCCTAATATTTACGATGCATTGTATATTCCTAAAACGGGATTAACCCTAGAAGTGCAGCAACAATTGGGCGATGGCACGGTGCGTGCTATTGCTATGGGACCTTCTGATGGCTTAAGTCGTGGTTTAGATGTCGAAAATACGGGCGATTGCATACGCGTTCCTGTAGGCAGTGAAACTTTGGGCCGCATTATGGATGTATTGGGTAAGCCTATAGATGGCAAAGGCGCCATAGGCGAAAAGCACCGTATGCCTATACATCGTAGCCCCCCTACTTTTGCTGAACAAGCTGTGAATGAAGAATTATTAGAAACCGGTATTAAAGTGATCGACTTAATTTGTCCTTTTGCTAAAGGCGGTAAGGTTGGTTTGTTCGGTGGCGCCGGTGTGGGTAAAACGGTTAACATGATGGAATTGATCCGCAATATCGCCACCGAGCACAGCGGTTATTCCGTGTTTGCCGGTGTGGGTGAACGTACTCGTGAAGGTAACGATTTCTATTTAGAAATGAAAGAATCGCAAGTGTTAGATAAAGTGGCTTTGGTCTATGGACAAATGAATGAGCCTCCAGGCAACCGTTTGCGTGTTGCTTTAACGGGTTTAACCGTGGCGGAACAATTCCGCGACGAAGGCAGCGATGTGTTGTTGTTCATCGACAATATTTATCGCTATACCTTGGCGGGAACGGAAGTGTCGGCCTTGTTGGGTCGTATGCCTTCCGCCGTGGGGTATCAACCTACCTTGGCTGAAGAAATGGGTGTATTGCAAGAACGCATTACCTCTACTAAAACAGGTTCTATTACCTCCATACAAGCCGTCTATGTGCCTGCAGATGATTTAACGGATCCTTCTCCAGCAACGACCTTTGCGCATTTGGATGCAACCGTCGTGTTGTCGAGACAAATTGCTGAGCTGGGTATTTATCCCGCGATTGATCCGCTAGATTCTACTAGCCGTCAATTGGATCCGATGATTGTAGGTCAGGATCATTACGATGTAACTCGCGCGGTGCAAAGCGTATTGCAACGCTTCAAAGAATTAAAAGACATCATCGCTATTTTGGGGATGGATGAGTTATCCGAAGAAGATAAGTTGGTGGTGATGCGCGCGCGTAAAATTCAGCGCTTCTTATCACAACCTTTCTTCGTCGCCGAAGTATTTACCGGTTCTCCAGGCGTGTATGTGCCGTTGAAAGAAACCATTCGCGGATTTAAAGCGATCATCAACGGCGATGTAGATCACTTGCCAGAGCAGGCGTTCTACATGGTGGGTACTTTGGATGAAGCCATTGCTAAAGCAAAAACAATTTAAAGGTGTAGGTGACCCATGGCATTTACCATAGACGTAGACATCGTTAGTCTAGAAGCTAAATTATTCTCGGGTAAAGGCGAACTCATTGCTGTGCCAGGGCTAATGGGTGAATTGGGCATTACCTCTGGTCATGCTCAATTGTTGACAGCATTAAAACCAGGCCCAGTGCGCATAGTGAATGGTGATGAACAAGAAATTTATTACGTTTCTGGTGGTTTTGTAGAGATCCAACCCTTTAAAGTAACCGTGTTAGCCGATGTGGTAGAAAGAGCCGCCGATTTGGATGAAAGCCTGGCAATAGCTTCAAAACAGCATGCTGAACAATTATTGAAAGACAAGAAAGCCGATGCCAATTATGCTGGAGTATTGGCAGAATTGGCCGAAGCAACGGCGCGTTTGGAAGTTATACGACGGCTGAAGCGTCAGAAATAACGTAGGGGGTTTCGCTTATTCGTAGGGGCGGGCCCCCGTGCCCGCCCAAACAAGGGCAACCACTTGAGGTCACACTATGGCAAATGCACATTTGAACATCGTTATCCTAGCCGCAGGTCAGGGCAAACGCATGCATTCGGCTATCCCTAAAGTCTTGCACACCATTGCCAATGTGAGCCTATTAGAACGCGTCGTCAATACAGCCCTAACCTTAAACCCTAAAAAAATTATAGTCATCTGCGGCCATGAACGCGACACGGTTCAATCTGCCTTAGCGCATTTGCCGGTGCAATGGGTGGTGCAAGATGAGCAATTGGGCACCGGACATGCGGCTTTGCAAGCGATGCCGCATTTGCAAAACGACAGTAAAACCTTAGTCCTATTCGGCGATTGTCCATTGATTTCCAGCGACAGTTTACAAGCTGTTATACACAGCACGCCTAAAAATGGTGTGGCGCTATTAGTCGCTGATTTTTCAGATCCGCGCGGCTTAGGGCGAGTAGTACGGGATAATAATGGTTTGTTTTTACGTATAGTCGAAGAAAAAGATGCGAGTGCTGATGAATTGCATCTCAACGAAATTTTTACCGGACTATTGTGCGCGCCTACCACACAAATGGCGCAGTGGCTGCAACGGCTAAACAAAGATAACGCCCAGGGTGAATATTATTTAACGGGATTACCGGTATTGGCTTTGGCGGATGGTTGCGCGGTGACTACGGTGCGCTTACAGCATCCGCAACAAGCACAAGGCATTAATGATAAAAAACAATTAGCGCAACAAGAGCGTTATTTTCAAAGCGCTCAAGCCGACGCATTGTTATTGCAAGGCTTAATTCTACGTGATCCCAATCGCTTTGATTTGCGCGGCACAATTCAATTTGGCATCGATGTGGCCATAGATATCAATGTGATATTAGAAGGTAAGCTACAGCTAGGCGATAGAGTGCACATAGGCGCTAATACAGTGATACGCAATTGCACTATTGGCGATGATGTGATTATCAAAGAAAATTGTATCCTAGAAGACAGTATCGTTGGCAATCATTGCACTGTAGGCCCTTTTGCTAGATTGCGTCCGGAAACGGTATTAAAAGAAAAAGCGGGTATAGGCAATTTCGTAGAAGTGAAAAAATCAACCATAGGCGTGGCATCAAAAGTAAATCATTTAACTTATATAGGCGATGCCACACTAGGGGATGACGTGAATGTGGGTGCAGGGACGATTACCTGTAATTATGATGGCGTCAATAAACACCAAACCATTATCGGCGATCGCGCTTTTATAGGTTCCGATACGCAATTGGTGGCGCCGGTAACGGTGGGCGAAGGCGCTACTATAGGCGCAGGTTCAACCATCACTAAAGATGTGCCCGCCAATCAATTAACATTTTGCCGTAAACAGCAGATCGTCATTGAAAATTGGGAACGGCCGCAAAAAGAAGAATAAAATATAATCTATTATCGTAGGGGCAGACCTCCGTGTCTGCCCTATATTAGAAAAAAATGTGAGGAGTTATTGAGATGTGTGGACTAGTTGCAGGGGTAGCAAAGCGGAACATAACGCCGATCTTATTAGAAGGCTTAAGACGCTTAGAATATCGTGGATATGATTCCGCGGGTATAGCCGTTATTGAAAATGGGGACATACACCGCGTGCGCGCACTAGGCAAAGTATCGCAGTTATCGTCTTTGTTGCTACAAGAGCCTGTAGTGGGTTCTACGGGGATTGCACACACGCGTTGGGCAACGCATGGTAAACCCAGTGAGGAAAATGCCCATCCGCATCTGTCAGAAGATGTTGCTTTGGTGCATAATGGCATCATTGAAAATTATACAGCCTTGCGTGAAAAGGTCATTGCTTTAGGCTATGCACCACAATCCGAAACCGATTCTGAAACGGCGGTGCATTTGGTGCATCAAGCATTAGCTAAAGGATTAGATCTATTAGCGGCTGTTACTGCCGTGGTGGCACAATTAACGGGTGCTTATGCGCTGGCTATTATGAGCGCGCGCGAACCTAAGCGTATCATCGGTGTGCGTTGCGGTTGTCCTTTGGTAGTAGGTTTGGGCGATGGCGAAACTTTTCTGGCTTCCGATGCCATGGCTCTAAATGGCATAACCGACAAATTTATTTTCTTAGAAGAAGGCGATATTGCCGATATCAGCACAGAGGGTGTAACACTTTACGATGTTAAGGGTAAAAAAGTAGAAAGGCCTGTTAGAACTATTCAGTTGGCGGCAGAAGCCATTTCCCGCGGCCATTATAGGCATTTTATGTTAAAAGAAATTTACGAACAACCAGAAGCTTTGAGTGCTACTCTAGAAGGCAGGATTTCCAGTCAGCATGTTTATGCCGAAGCTTTTGGTGATAAGGCCAATGCGATTTTTGACAAAGTGCAAAATGTGCAAATCGTTGCTTGTGGCACCAGTTATCATGCAGGTTTAGTGGCACGCTATTGGTTAGAAGAATGGGCGGGTATTGCTTGTCAGGTAGAAGTGGCCAGTGAATTTAGGTATCGTAAAAAAGTGATTGCGCCTAATACTTTGTTTGTAGTCATTTCGCAATCGGGTGAAACAGCCGATACCTTAGCGGCGTTAACGCAAGCCAAGAAATTAGGGTATTTAGCGACACTAGCCATTTGTAATGTAGCGGAAAGCACTATGGTACGCACAGCGGATTTGGTCTTTATGACGCGCGCGGGCGTAGAAGTGGGCGTAGCTTCAACCAAAGCGTTTACCACACAACTCGTAGGCTTATTGCTACTAACAATGGTATTGGCCAAGAAACGTGGTTTAGAGGCGGATACGGAGCAAAGCTTAATTCAAGCCATTTTACAATTGCCCAACTTGGTGTTAGAAACTCTAAAAATAGATTTAGCGTTGCAACAATTTGCGCCTACGCTTGCGGATAAAGAACATGCCTTGTTTTTAGGGCGTGGCGCATCATATCCTATTGCTATGGAAGGGGCGCTAAAGTTAAAAGAAATTTCTTATATACATGCTGAATCTTACGCGGCCGGTGAATTAAAACATGGGCCCTTGGCTTTAGTGGATAAAACCATGCCGGTGTTTGCGGTAGCGCCTAGCGATCAACTGTTGGAAAAATTATCCTCTAATTTACAGGAAGTGCGTGCGCGCGGTGGCCAATTGTATGTTTTTGCCGAAAAAGATAATCATATTAAAGAAGAAGAAGGCATTACGGTGTTTCACCTACCTACAGTGCACCCTATTATTGCACCGATTATTTATACCATTCCTATGCAGTTATTGGCGTATCATGTAGCGGTAATAAAGGGGACTGATGTGGATCAGCCTCGTAATTTGGCGAAATCTGTAACCGTGGAGTGATTTGGAAATGATATTTAAACGTAGCTACTTGTCCCGTCATTGCGAGCTTGCGAAGCAATCCAGGAAAATATTGGGTAATGAAGAAGAGTAGCGTCATTTATAGCGAGACTAATAAACCACATGGAACCTTATAAAACAGTGCGTTTAACTTCTGGATTGCTTCGCAAGCTCGCAATGACGAGGCGAAGAGTTGTATTCAAACATGCTCTGATCTTTGTAGCCGCATTATTACTGGCTGCTTGTGCGGCTAGAGTGCCCTCTCATCCCAACGATATGTGTACTATATTTCGTGAATTTCCGGATTGGTACAAAGCCACAGAAAGGACGGAAGACAAATGGGGTGTCCCTGTTGCCGTACAAATGGCGATTATGTACCATGAATCGGCTTTTAAAAAAGAAGCCAAACCACCGCGTAAGTATATTTTAGGAATTTTTCCAGGGAAACGTCCAACCACAGCCTATAGTTATTCACAAGCCTTAGATGGTGCTTGGGCGGATTATAAGAAGAGCAGCGGTAACTGGCGCGCACAACGCAACAGTTTTGGCGATGCTTCAGATTTTGTGGGTTGGTATACGTATCAGTCGCATCGTAAACTGGGGATCTCCTATGACGATGCTTACGCACAGTATTTGGCTTATCATGAGGGCTGGGGTGGTTATGCTAAGGGCACGTACAATAAAAAGACTTGGTTGATTCATTACGCACAGCGGGTACAATCCCGCGCAACGATATATCAGTTTCAATTAGAGCAGTGTAAGGAAAAGCTGGATAATATGTAGGGGGGTTATTAATAGAAGGGTGGCTCGTGAACCGGCCATAATAACTTAAACTTATTATGAAATATGCCGTCTTAAGAAAGCCTTAATATTTTGTGTGTGTCAGGGATGTATAACATAGGTACAAGTGAATTTAATTTTAGAGAGGTGATTTATGGCTTCAGATAGAGGTAAGGTTTATACTGATATAGATCAAAGACTTTCTGCTCTTGAGGAAAGAGTAAATAGAAATGAGCCTATATCCGCAGCCGATGCTGTTGAACAGCTTAAGGACCTTGCTTCGCTGAAAGAAGACGTGGATGGTTTATCAAAAAGTGTGGGGGGCGCCAACGCCCGTACAAACAATATGAACTATAAACTACTCGACATACAATCTACTCTTATTACTACTTTTGCGGGGAGAATGGAGTTAAGAACCTCTAACATTAGTCTCGCGGACATGGCTCCGGAAGACAAGAAGGCTCAGTTGGCGGAGGTTGCGGGAGAAATGGCTGAAGTCAAAGAGGCTTTGTCTGAATCTCGCATAGGGGTCGATCGATCACCCTCTGAAGCAAAGCAAAATCAACGAGCACAAGATTCGCTTAATGGGTCTATCCGCGCTGTGAGCCGCGAGCGCGAGTCTGTGCAGCGTACACTAGATTCAGCAATCGCAGAAAAAGGCTCAGATGCTCTAGAAAATCAAGAAGCTTCGGTTCAAGCTGCTGCCGTTGATTCTGCGCCGGATGAAAATTTAGGTGCTTCAGAAAATTTTAGTGACGGGGAAAGCAGCGAAAATGAGGAAAGCAAAAAGGAGGCTACATTAGCGTCTGCTGTTGATTCGGAGCCGAGTGAAAAATTGGACAGTGCGCCTAAGGATACTGAAAAGGCGACTGCCAGCGAGTTAAAAACCGTAGAAGAAGGCTTAGCTGTTCTTAAAGATCCAAAAGCTAATCAAGCTTCAGAAGCTAATCGAGCTTCAGTAGCAGCAGCTGTGGATACAGTTACAGCAGTGCTCACTAGCGATCCTAATATTAATGAGTCGAAGAGGGAAGGGGTGCAAGAATTCACTTCGAATGCTTTCGCTGATTACGCGTCGATGTATCCTCCAGAAAATTCTGATAGCGCGGAAAGCAGCGAAAGTCAGAAAAATGAGGGAAGCAAACAGTCTTCCTCACTCCTTACCATGCTTTTAGAAGCATTTGTAGAACATTATGGAAATTCAAGAACATCTGATGTAACTACTCGCCCCATCATTGCATCGTCGCTGCGCTCCTCACAATGACGGGGCGAGTAGGCAAAAATATTTTAAAATTTTCTCTAAAAACACTTGACAAGGTTTTTA
>VFJT01000148.1 GCA_009885935.1 Gammaproteobacteria bacterium | reverse complement strand
TTGGAAGAACTAAAAAAACTCATTCTGTTGATTGTAAGAAACAAAGTAATCCTTTTCCTGCCAGAGCAGATGATAGATGAAACTTGGCGCAACCGTGCCGCCAAAATAAAAGAACAATTTGATCCGTTAAAAAAAGAAAGCTTTTCTTTAGTCTTTCCCGCTTATTGCAGAGGATATAGTGAATATGAACTTATAAAAAAGGCTCGGAAAGAATGTGAAAAACATCATGCCGAGATGATCAAAAAAATAGAAAAGGATATAACAGAGCACAAATTAGAAGCAGATATTATCATAAAAGAGCTTTTTGAAAAAGCCTTTGTTATTAAGAGAACAACCGATATCATTTCGAAAGCACGAGAACGAATGGACATTGGTAACCCGCCGGGAAAAAATAATTCTTTAGGCGATGCAATAAATTGGGAAAGTTTACTCTCTTCTGTGCCTAAAAAAATTGAGTTTTGTATTATCGCAGATGATAAAGATTTGTATTCTCCATTAGACACAGATAAGTTAAATGACTTTCTACAAAATGAATGGCAATCTAAAAAAGATTGCAAACCAAGATTCTACCGTAAATTATCAATTTTCTTCAAAGATAATTTTCCCGACATCAATTTAAAAGCAGAAATCGAGAAAGATACATTAATAGGACAACTATCTGCAAGTCCAAATTTCGCTTCAACACATTTATATATAGGGGCTCTTTCTAAGTATAATGACTTCTCATCAAAACAAGCAGAAGACCTAATCAACGCATTACTAGTAAATAGCCAAATAAGATCTATTATTACTGATGAAGATGTTTATAATTTTTATAGAAAAATTTATGATTATCATTTTTTCTCATTCATAGAGAATGAAGAATTGGATAAGTTACTGTCTAAAACGCCTGATAAGAGTGACGATATGGACATTCCATTTTGATACACAAAAAAATTTAATAAAGAAATAGCTAAATGTTTTTTAAAGGAATTAGCGGGAAATTGGTAGGCACGAGTGGGATCGAACCACCGGCCCCCAACCGTGTGAAGGTGATGCTCTACCACTGAGCTACGTGCCTATAAAACGTGCCTAGGGTACCATAGGTAGGAAATGCGCTACAAGTGTGACTAGATTTTTAGCCATAACCCGCCTCCTTTTGATGCCTAAAAGCAAGCACATACACTTCATCTTTAGGAAGTTCATAGCGGTATAACGCAACATACCCAGAGTCACCAAAAGGAATAGTTAATTCGCGGAGCTCCACGATATCTTCTAAAGGTCGGCCTATTTCCGGTAATGTTTCTAACAGCAAAAATTGCCTTGCAATCGCTAAACCTGCACGTTCCAAGGCTATGTGGTTTTTTTCAGCGAGAAATTGACGACAATGAGCCAATCCATTTACCGCAGCAGCAGTAACAATCACTCGTGGCATGAAGGATCTTCTTTTTTAGGATTACTTCCCCAACTATTTAGCCAAGCCTGAACTTCTGCGCCCTTTAAGTGCAATCCTGTCTCTTGATAGGCTTTCCAAGAGGCAATCGCTTCTTGCTTAAAGCTTTCTTTGGCTTCCTCACGAGTCACATAATCTTGAATTGCTTCATGCATGATCCAATGCGAGGAACGGTGCCGTATTTCAGCAAGATGCTGAATCCGTTGTTTTAAATCTGTGTCAATCTTAATAGAAGTAGCCATATGTAAGTCCTATATTGAAAGGTATTACCTATTAGTATTATAGCACTATAAAGTGCTTTTTCAAAGCACCCGACAAAAAAGCCCAGTTCTTGCAAATATAAAAGCTGCCTTTATAATTTATATAGGATGTCAACCCGTAAAAATGTCCTGTTTAAAATAAATCACCAACGCAGCAATATATCGGCATGCCACATATATGACAATAAAGCTTGCAATATAGAGCTCGAGATTGGCAAGCCATTTCAGTTGTTCAATATAAACTATTGAGCGACAATTATCTTTGCCGGTCAACGACAATTAAGATTGCCGGTTAGGAGGCATTGCCGTATCCTGCTCTGTACTATTAAAAAACAGAAGGAAAGAGGTA
>VFJT01000152.1 GCA_009885935.1 Gammaproteobacteria bacterium | reverse complement strand
TTTTATCCTAACTATTTGCTACCTATGAACTAGATTCCGATAGCAAGGAAATATCCGTGTACGTCATTGCGAGCGAATGCGAAGCAATCCAGGAAAATGTGATGTATTATCGTAGGGGCAGACCCCCGTGTCTGCCCTTTTTGGGCGGGCACAGGGGCCCGCCCCTACGGAAAAACAACACGTAAACTTATAAAACCGCGATTTTTACTCCTGGATTGCTTCGCTAGCGCTCGCAATGACGGGCTAAAAGGCATGAGTGTTACATTTAATCCTTAATCCCCAAAGACACCAACAAAGCATCGATCTGCGGTTTACGCCCTACAAAGTCTACAAACAAATCCATAGCATCTTCTGAACCACCACGGCTTAAGATCTTGTCTTTAAATTCTTGCCCTAAAGTACCATTGTACAAGCCTTCTTGTTCAAAACGTTGGAAGGCATCGGCAGATAAGACCTCAGCCCATTTGTAACTGTAATAACCGGCATCGTAGCCGCCGTCAAAAATATGCGTGAAACTATTTTGAAAGCGGTTATAGTGGGGAATAGGCGTTACCGCAACGAGGCGTCTTACGGCATCTAAAGTAGTTTGTATCCATTTTGGACTTTGGCCGTTGTAGTGTAAATGAATGCGAAAATCAAACAAAGAAAATTCTAATTGTCGCGCTAAGTCTAGTCCACAATGGTAATGTTTAGAGGCCAATAACTTTTCATATAAAGCCTTGGGCAAGGATTCTCCCGTTTGATAATGACTAGAAATAGCCGTTAATACTTCTTCAGACCAACACCAGTTTTCCATCAATTGACTGGGAAATTCAACCGCATCCCAGGCGACACCATTGGTACCCGCGACACTAGGTTCATCGATTTCGGTCAACAAATAATGTAAGGCATGACCAAATTCATGAAATAGGGTCATGACATCATTGTGTGTTAATAAGGAGGGTGTGTTTTCGCCGGGACGACTAAAGTTGCAGGCGACAAAAGTAATAGGTAGATGTAACTGACCCGCACCGTCGCGATAACGAGGCACGCATTCGTCCGCCCAAGCCCCTTGTTGTTTGCCAGGGCGGGCATATAAGTCTAAATAAAGATGGCCACATACATGACCCTCCTTATTTTGGATCTGATACAATAGGGCATCTTCATGCCAGCGGTCAAAATTTTCCTGCGGCACTAATTGTATGGAAAATAATTTTTCTAGGAGTTCAAATAGCCCCGCTAGCACTTTAGGTAAAGGAAAATAGGCGCGCAATTCCTCGCTGCTGTAAGCATATTTTTGTAGTTGTAACTTCTCGCTGTAATAGGCGAGATCCCAAGGCTGCACTGCAGATAATCCGCTCTGTTCTTTTGCAAATGCTTTGAGTTCCGCCATTTCTTTTTTGGCGATAGGCGTTGCTTTTTCCGCCAAGGCACTTAAAAAAGCAAGCACTTCTACACTAGAAGGCGCCATCTTAGTGGCTAAAGACAATTCGGCATAATTTTCAAAAGACAGCAGCTTTGCGAGCTCATTTCTTAACTTTAAAATTTTCCTCATGATAGGGCCATTATCCCATTTTTCAGCAAATGGGCCTACATCGGAAGCGCGCGTTACATAAGCGACATACATATCTTCTCTTAAAGGCCTGTGATCGGCAAATTGCATCACAGCACTGTAGATAGGCGCCGCCAAGGTCAATATGGGAAGATCTTTCTTTTTCTTTTTAGTCTCTGTTATCAGCCAATCGGGTAACCCTGATAGTTCTTCTTCATGATGTAATGCTCGTGTATAAGCCTTAGTGGCATCTAATACATTGGCACCAAATTTTGAAGCGAGGCTTGCAAGTTCTTCGCTCATGTCGCGGTATTGTTCTTTTTTATCGTCGTCTAAATCCACACCCGATAAATGAAAATCGCGTAAGGCGTGGTTAATGACAGTCTTTTGTGCTTTAGTCAAGGCTTCAAAAGCAGGGTTTTCTTTGATTCGCGCTATGATCTGATACAAGCGGGTATTTTGGCCTATAGCATCATGATAGGCTGTCCACAGAGTCAAGGCTTCATCGTAAGCTGCGCGTAATTCAGGGAAGCTCTCCACATTGTTTAAATGCCGTATGGGCCCCCATAATATCGCTTCCTTGGCGGATAAGTCTTCTAGGGGTTGTAACACGGTGTGCCAACTCGGCGTAGCGGTGTTGCAAATTTTATCAATGGCTTTATTGGCTTTTTCGATAAATTCTTTAACCTGCTCTACAATATGGTCAGGATGAATCGCGCTAAATAGCGGCAATACGGTGGGAGTAGCATTTTTCATTTTCTAGAGTTCCTATTTTTTAAAGCGAGCAACATGGCGATGACAATACGGCGTGCCATTTTTGTGTTGATAATAGTGTTGATGGTAATTTTCTGCCGGCCAAAAAGTGGCAACGGGTAATAGCCGCGTACTGAGATCATAACCCATAGCACTTAACTCATCCATCACAGCTTGTACGGTACGTTTTTGTTTGTCGTCATAATAAAAAACAGCGCTCAAATACTGTGAGCCTAAGTCGGGGCCTTGGCCATCCTTTTGTGTAGGATCGTGAATTTCAAAAAAATATTGGATGACGGTGGTTAAATCGGTTTTATCGCTATCAAAAACAATGCGCAGTGCTTCATAATGCCCCGTTTTTTTATTGCAGATGTCTTCATAAGAAGGATTGTCTACAGAGCCACCGCTATAACCCACTTCCGTTTTGAGTACACCCGGCAAACGATCCAAATAATATTGCACGCCCCAAAAACAGCCGGCGGCAACGATGACTTCCTCTGTTTCCAAAACAGCTTCATCGGCCACAAATTCTATGGCTAAACCATTGACGCAATGACGCAGATTATTCGCGGTTAAGTGTTCGCCATCAAACACATGGCCTAAATGGGCTAGACAATTTTGGCACAGGATCTCGCTGCGTCGCCCATCGGCATCGACTAGTCGTGTGACTCGTCCCGGTAATTCATCGTCAAAACTAGGCCAACCGCAATGACTGTCAAATTGAGAATCAGCACGAAATAAAGGCTTAGCACAAGCACGGCATAAATAAGTCCCCTGTTGCAAAGGTTTGGCATAATCACTGCTAAAAGGCGGCTCTGTGCCCTTATTGCGCACAATGCGCAATACTTCAGGAGTGAGTGATTTATATTTGAACATAGAAGGTCTCCTTAGGACACTATTTTGCAAGAATAGGTTTATCTAGGCTAATTTGCAAGCTTAGGGACGGATCGGGTACCATTGTGCATCACGGACTAAGGAACTTATCAAAAATGGTCGAAGCTAAAGTTATCGTCTCGCATGGTACCAAAGCATTGTGGTTCTTGGTCATGACTTACACGGTCACTATTTTGCTGGCCAATTGGTTTGATCTGCGTTTGTTGCAATTGGGCCCATTCATGACCGATGCGGGTACTCTGATTTTTCCTTTGTCTTTTATCCTTTCGGATACCATCACCGAAGTGTATGGCTATAAAGAAACGCGACGCGCCATTTGGTGTGGATTTTTATTTAATCTATTATTTTTAGGCTATGGGACTTTAGTAACACATTTACCTAGCCCCGCTGTTGCCCCCTATAACCGCGAGTTCGATACCTTAATGACCTTCGAATGGCGCATTATCATCGCCTCCATCATCAGCTATTTTTGTGCAGAACCCCTGAATGCTTACATCATGGCGAAATTAAAATTGCGCTGGCAGGGTAGACACATGGCAGCACGTTTTGTTTCCTCTACGCTCTTTGCTTCCGCCGTAGATACGGCTGTGTTTACTACTATTGCTTTTTATAGCTTAATGCCTACAGAAGCTTTAGTCATTATGGCTCTCACCATGTGGGTGATCAAAGTAGTCATAGAAGTATTGGGCTTACCGTTTTCGTTGCGCTTAGCCAGATATCTCAAAAAAGTAGAAAACAGAGATATCTACGATCGCCATACGCAATTTGGCATGTTGCATTGGGAAGCCAATTATACCGCAGAAGACAATGGGATACTGTTGGAACCCAAGAAAGAATGAATGAATTGTCTAATCCTGTAATAGAAGAGCAGATTTCTGGCGTCATAGAGCGCATCACTTTTTTTAATCCTGAGAATGGGTATTCCATCATTAAAATCAAGGTTAAAGACGAGCAAGATAGAATTACCATCGTTGGCGAGTTAGGGGCTTTAAGCGAAGGGGAATACGTACATTGTCGCGGACAATGGGTCAATGATCGCAAATACGGTAAACAACTCAAAGTCAGCGCCATAGAAGTGGTTTTACCCGATACCCTGGCGGGTATAGAGCGTTATTTAAGTTCGGGTTTACTGCGCGGTGTAGGCGCTCATTTTGCTAAGAAAATGGTAGCCAAATTTGGTACGCGCATTTTTGAAGTGATCGAACACAGTCCTAAAGAATTGTTGAAGATCCCACAATTTGGCAAGCAACGGTTACAAACGGTAATAGAGTCTTGGGAAGATCAAAAAATGGCACGCGAGGCCGTTTTATTCCTACAAGAACACGGCGTGGGTTTAGCCAAGGCGATGCGGGTTTATAAAACGTATGGCGCCAGCACTATCGCGAAGATCACAGCCAATCCCTATGCTTTGGCCTTTGATGTAGATGGCATTGGTTTTAAAACGGCTGACGCAGTCGCTTTAAAATTGGGCTTTGCGCCGGATTCACTGGAACGAGCTATTGCGGGCATAGACCACGTGTTACAAACGCTGTGCCAGGAAGGGCATTGCACCTATCCGCGCGAGGCTTTATTGGCCGCCACGGCAGATTTATTATCATTAAACGACGATATACTCAGCAAAGCTTTAGAGCAGGGCATTCTCGATGCTCATTGGGTAGTGGAATTAGTCGATGCAGTAGCGTGTATTTATCCGCGGTCATTGTATTGGGCAGAAGCGGGCGTTGCTAAAGAAATTGCGCGCTTACAAGAAGGCGAATGTCCGTGGCAAGGGAGCATAGACGACAACAGTGTTTCGTGGGTAGAAAAACAGATCCACATTCGTTTGTCGGATTCGCAGGCTAAGGCCTTACAGGAAGTCTTGCAGCATAAATTGTCTATTATTACCGGCGGCCCGGGCGTGGGTAAAACCACCTTAGTGAACGCGCTATTAAAACTATTTCACAAAGCGCGTTTAACCGTTAACTTATGTGCGCCTACTGGGCGCGCCGCCAAACGCATGATGGAAACAACGGGCTTTCCGGCACAGACTATACATCGCTTATTGGAAATTGATCCCATCGCGCGTGCAGCCAAATTCAATCAGGAAGAACCATTAACAGCCGATGTGTTTATCATCGATGAAAGCTCTATGATCGACATAACTTTAATGTATCAATTGCTAAAAGCCATTCCTACGGCTGCGGCGGTGATTTGGGTAGGTGATAGCGATCAATTACCTTCGGTAGGGCCAGGCGCTGTGTTATCCGATTTTATTGCATCAGAAACGATCCCCACCGTGCATTTAACGGAGATTTTTCGCCAAGTGGCGCATTCACAAATTATTTTAAACGCACATCGCATCAACCAAGGCTTATTACCGTTAGCGCATGGCTTAAAAGAAGCTGACTTTTACGTGATCGCAGAGCAAAGCCCTGAAGCTATCTTTGAAACGGTGATAAACTTAGTGGTAGAGCGTTTGCCGCGCTATCATCACTGTTCTGCTATTCAAGATATACAAGTATTATCGCCTATGAATCGCGGCAATCTAGGCACTTTGACTTTAAACAATGAACTGCAAAAACGCTTGAACGGCGAGGCGCGGGTAAAGATAAACCGTTTAGGCACGGTTTATTCCGTAGGCGATAAGGTGATCCAAAGTGTCAATGATTACGACAAAGCGGTTTTTAATGGCGATATAGGCTGGATAGAATATATTGATATGGAAGCACAAACGCTGCAGATACTCTTTGATGGCCGCAGTGTGCAGTATGATGTAGCGGAGTTAGACGAAATCAATTTAGCCTATGCGATTAGCATCCATAAAAGCCAGGGTTGCGAGTTTCCCATCGTGGTCATTCCCTTAGCGATGCAGCATTATAATTTACTGGTACGCAATCTATTATATACGGGGATTACCCGCGGCAAGAAAATGGTGGTATTGGTGGTGGAACAAAAAGCACTGCAAAAAGCCGTTGCCAATGACAAAACGCGAGCGCGTATTACGAAGCTGAAGGAACGTTTGCAGCGCAAAGTGGCGTCGAGGTAGTCTATGCACACAGTAGACGCTACCAACTTAAGCGAAATTTTGCTAACGCAATTACAACAACGCTTTCATTTACAGCAATTTAGAGCTGGGCAGTTAGAAGCCATACTCAGTTTATTGCAGCAAAAACGCTTAGTGTGCATACAACCTACGGGTCATGGTAAGTCGCTCTTATATCAATTGCCCTCAACGTTATTGCCGGGAATCACCGTCGTCATTTCACCTTTGTTGGCTTTAATGCGGGATCAAATTCGCCATTTAACGGAACGCTTTGATATTGCCGCAGCCAGCATCAATACCGATCAAAACGATGCCGAAAATGCTGCTGCCCAGCGCGATGCTGTTTCCGGTAAAATCAAAATATTATTCATCGCACCAGAAAAGCTCGATCATTTACAATATTTTCAATTTTTAGTAAAACTTCCCATTAGCTTTATCGTTATTGATGAAGCGCATTGTATTTCTACCTGGGGACACGATTTTCGCCCCAGTTACCGTCAGATTATACGCTTTATTAATACTATAGAAGAAATCAATGCCAATGTACATGTGCTGGCGATCACGGCGACGGCAAACAAAAAAGTAGAAGCCGATATTCAACAACAACTTGCTTTTAAGCAAGGTCTGGTTGAAGTGCAGCGACACAGCATGCGTCGCGATAATCTACAATTATCGGTGATGACGGCAGACAACGTCAGTGAAAAGCTCTCACTAGTGAAACAGTTATTAGAGCAGATAGAAGGTAATGGTATTATTTATTGCGCTACCCGGGACAACACGGAATTGGTCGCGAGCTTTTTAAGAACGCAGCAAAACAATGTGATGGCGTATCATGCGGGCTATCCAGCCGATAAAAAGCAACAATTACAGCAAGAATTTATTGCCAACCATTACAAAGCCATTGCAGCAACGAATTCTTTGGGGATGGGTATAGACAAACAAGATTTGCGGTTTGTCATTCATTTTGATGTCCCCGGCTCCATTACGGCTTATTATCAAGAAGTGGGTCGTGCTGGGCGCGATGGTAAAGCTGCTTATGGTATTTTGCTATTTAACAAAAGTGACATTAGAATTCAAAAACACTTTATAGATTCGGCCGAGCCCCGTGCCCAAAATTTTCAGCTGATCTTAGATACGCTTAAAGACAATGGCAGCTTACAGTTATTAAACATCAAGCGTCACAGCGGTTTACATCCTACACAAGTCATCGTCATTCTGGCTGAATTGATTGAACAAGGCTTTGTGCAAAAGCAACTCGTCTCTGGCAAGCAAGTGTATGTGTTGATCCCAAAAAGCGGCAAACTCGATCTGTCACGCTATGAAATACAAGCATTGTTGAAAACAAATGAATTGAACGCCATGGTCGACTATACCCAAGAGAAAAAGCAGTGTTTAATGTTGCGCCTAAGCCAGGTATTGGGCGATAACAGCGTCTACAGATGCGGCTGTTGCGCCAATTGTCAGCCATCGCCATTCAAGTTTAACTACACCCGTTCTACCGGCATACAGTCCTGGCTATTGTCACGACATGTTCCTATAGACCTAGGAGCTGCAGCCGAAGAAGGATTGGCCTTGTTTGATAATCAAATGCGTCATCCTCTTTTTATGGAATTCATGAAAAATCGCGCGCTGCCAGGGCTGCCCTCAAATCAAGCGTTATACAGTTTAATCCGCGATATGCTGGCAACAGTATCTCAACGCTATTCCTGTAGCGCGTTGTTAACCCTACCGTCTACTACTTGGGTAAGCAGAGTTTCTATTAGCGATCTTATTGCACAGCATTTTAAAATCCCACTGTTTTTGGATGCATTGCAGTGGAAAAATCAACCTGAGAGTCGTCAGGGAGAGTTGTTAAACAACGATCAGCGTCGTTTTAATGTGGATAAAAAAATGCAGTTGCTCTTACCCTCGCCACTGCCTAAGGGGAATCTATTGTTATTGGATGATTACACCGGCTCGGGTGCTACCTTGAAAGAAGCCTGCCGGGCAATAAAGCCCTTTTTGCACGCAAATCAAAAGATTGTGCCCGTGACCATTGCTTCTATACGCTGGCGACTGGGTAAGCGCGGGATGATTTGAT
>VFJT01000016.1 GCA_009885935.1 Gammaproteobacteria bacterium | reverse complement strand
TAAAAGGCGATGTTAACAATGCACCACAACCCGCAGCGGCAATATACGGCGCATAACCACACACATCGCTGACCAATACGGGTAAACCGGCGATCAAAGCTTCTAATAGAATAATGCCGGCCGTTTCCCTATAGGCTGGATGCACCAACAAATCCGCAGCGAATAAGAAACGTGGAATATCGTCGCGCCCGGGAAGAATGCGCACGCGATCGGCGATGTTTAAACGTCGGCTCATGCGTATAAATGCATCGGCTTTATCTTGACCTATGGCTATCAACTGACAACGCTGTTGTACGGCAGGTGGCAGAGCAGCAATGGCCAACAGGCTGCGATCTAGCCCTTTGGTTTTAAAACCGGAACCTACCATCAACAATAAAATATCATCTTCTTTAATGGAAAATTCTGAGCGTAAGGTTTTACGGATTGAATCTGCATTATCAGGTCGCACGCGATCGTGCGCAATACCCGGTGGTAAAATATGTAAGCGTGTTTCAGGGGTATGATAAACGTGTTGATACGCATCTTGTTGTTTTTGGTTTAATAAAAATATTTTCGTTGTAGTTGCAGGTGTAAAAACGGCCTTTTCATCCTGATAAAATTGCTTGAAACGAGGATTCAAATGTTGATACCAAGGAAACGGTTGTTTCATTTTGGCAATAAAACAAGGATCAGCCGCATAATAAAAAGCTAAGCCCGGCATTTTATTAAAGCCAATCGTTGTATCTACAGGATGTTTTTGCAAATCCGCAGTCACCCAGCGTTGAAAGCGACGGTATAAAACATGATTTTGTAGCGCGCGCACTGGAACGAGGCGTAAATCGATGAAAGCGGGAATTTCGCCTTGCCAACTCAGTGCATAAACGCGGATCTTATGCCCTCGCTCGTGGCAAACAGTGGCGATGCGCAAAAAATCGCGTTGCAAGCCGCCAAAGGGGAAATATTTATATAGGCAAAAAGCGTAAAGGCTACTCATTTATTTCTTGTCGTTGTTTTTGCGGTAAAACACAGCAATTTGCCCTATTTGTTGCACCAAGGTCGCCGATAGAGTTTGGATAATTTGTTGTGCCCAAGCGTCGCGGGTTTCGCGATCGGCACCGGCTAATTTGACCTTAATCAATTCATGGGCATCTAAGGCAATGTTAATTTCTTCTAACACTTTTTCGCTTAAGCCGTGCTGACCTAACCACACCACGGGTTTTAACGCGTGGGCTTGCTGGCGTAGCTTGTGTATTTGTTGGGCAGATAGTATCATAGGGATCTCGTTATAATAAATAGTACAGCGATTATACACGGATATGCGGTTATGAAAAAGGTGCGATCTTTATGAAAGACAGCTATCCATACTCTATAAGGCAGGATCTGTCGTAGGGGCAGGCCCCCGTGCCTGCCCTAAATGGGCAATCACAGGGGATTGCCCCTACGAAAACGTTTGAGAGCATCAGTAAAGGCGAACAATATGGTTAAATCAAGAAGCAGTAAACGCTGGTTACACGAGCATTTTAACGACCCTTACGTTAAAAAAGCGCAACTTCAAGGCTATAGGGCCCGCTCGGCCTTCAAACTAGAAGAAATCTTAACGCAGAACCCTTTGATTAAGAGAGGAATGTGGGTAGTGGATTTGGGAGCAGCGCCGGGGAGTTGGAGTCAAGTGGCTGCAGCCCATTGCGGGGTGCAGGGACGTGTTTTTGCCATGGATATTTTAGCCATGGATGCACTGGCCGATGTGGATACGCTGCAAGGGGATTTCACCGAGCCTGAAGACTATGAGCAATTTTGCCGTATGATTCAGGAACGCGCTGCCAACGAAGGACGCAAGGGCGATCGCCTCATAGACGGCGTCCTAAGCGATATCGCACCGAATACCAGCGGCACTTTGGCCGTGGATCAGGCACGATCCATGTATTTATCCGAGCTTAGCTTTCAATTTGCCTCTGAAACGCTTAAAAAGGGCGGATTTTGGATATGTAAAGTATTCCAAGG
>VFJT01000197.1 GCA_009885935.1 Gammaproteobacteria bacterium | reverse complement strand
ATTGGATTGGCCTGATTCAAATTTCAAAAACGCCTTAACCAAGAGTGATATATTTGGAGTGTTCATCGATAGTTCACTTGTCTCTTGCGCTGGATTTTATAGTTTACAGCCAGACAAAACAAAACACCGCGGTGTTATCTGGGGAATGTATACTCGCCCTGAATACAGAGGCCAAGGTATCGCAAGCGCTTTAGTTCAAACTATTATTAATCATGCAAAGTCATGCGTTACGCAATTGCATTTAGCCTGCGTAACGACTAATCTTGGTGCCATTAAGCTGTATAAAAAAAAGGGATTTGAAATTTATGGCACTGAACCCAATGCACTCAAAATTGGGGATACATTTTTTGATGAATATTTGATGATATTAGATTTAACAGGAGAATCCGTGAAAGAGCTTGATACTTATCTTCGCCTTTCTACTTGAATAGGAGCTTTTCAAATGAACACTGAAATCCGCATTGTTTTTTTATTCTATGATCACATGACCGCATTAGATGCCATAGGCCCACATGAAGTATTGTGCCGCTTGCCTGGAGCTGTAGTACAACGCGTTGCAAAAAGCCGCGGGCCAGTTAAAAGCGATTCGAGTGGGCTTACGTTAATAGCAGAATATGCTTTATCTGAAATTTCTAAGGCCGATGTGTTAGTGATTCCCGGTGCTGGAACGGCAACAGACTTGAAAGATAGTCCGGAAACTCTAGAATGGATCCGTATATTACATACTCAAAGCCTTTGGACCACCTCTGTTTGTACCGGCAGTTTAATCTTAGGCGCTGCAGGTCTTTTATCTGGCGTAGCGGCAACCTCACATTGGGCGGTGTTGGCTCGACTATCTCATTATCAAGCCATTCCAACGGCACAACGCGTGGTAGAGTCTGGAAAAATCATCACGGCTGCGGGCGTTTCTGCAGGAATCGATATGGCATTACTACTCGCTGCAAAATTGAGTGGGCAGACTGTAGCCGAAACATTACAACTAGGCATAGAATACGACCCTGAGCCGCCTTTTAATTCAGGCTCACTCGCTAAAGCTAACCCCAGCATTGTTGCGCCTTTGCGCGCACGTTTATTAAGCTGTTTTGAGCCTGAATGAAAGCATTTAGGCCTCAGGAAAAGGCTCTGCCCCTTCTTCAAGAATATTCAGATAACGACGATATACATATACTCTATCGCGCTTTTTCCCGCTGCGCTCCTCTAGAATTCCAAGT
>VFJT01000121.1 GCA_009885935.1 Gammaproteobacteria bacterium | reverse complement strand
CGATGCCTTCTTCCTGGTATAGAAGGCCAGAGTCATCTCTAGAGCTCAATTTAGTGCCACCTAAGCATTTGCTTTCTGTAGAATCGGTCATCAGTAAAATATTTTCTGCACCAACCAATTCTATGGTTTTTTTTAAAATTTCTAAAGCTACATGCTCACCATCAAAATTGATACAGGCTTTTACTAAGCCAGCCAAAGCGTTCTTTATAATGGTTGCCGGCACGATTCCCAAGTTTTCTTCGAGTGACTCTAAGTGCCACGAATCTAAATGTAAGGCTGCCAATTCTTGCGGACGATTTTTTTTATCAGCAGCCGTACGCCAAGCGTGTTTAAAGTTGTGTGGCATGTCATTATAAAGGTGATCGGTAATAATAGGTCCTTTACCCCATACCTTAACAATGTCAAAGACAGATTGCAACGCTTTTGCACTGGCTTTAGGATCGCTTTTCAAAAAATGTCCTGGAGCGGGAAGCACACCGCCCGTTAATAATGTTTCGGCTATCCAGGTAACTGCTGGCCCAGTATAATGCGCTAATAGCTGAATATCTGGGGATAATACGTTGTAGACCAAGCCCTTTTTACCACAGGCGGCGAGTTCCTGCCATTCGGATTGCGTGGGGAACCAAACGCCTGTTTCGGGCGTGCCACCATGACTGGCTAATAGAGGGCCTTCTAAACCAAAGCCCACAATATGTGGATACAGATCTTGTTGCTGTCCTTCGTGGAAATAATCGAGCAAGTCTAAAAAATGTTTAAAATTTTTCTGTGGTAAGTACAGTGTTAGAATGATGTGGTGGTTGCGACTTGCTAGAATAGCTTCAATTTCTTTTAAATCAGTAGGCGCAATCTCAGTAAAATCAAAAGATCCTACTCCATGGCAATGAAGATCAATCGATTTAGCAATTAAATTTTGTTTTATAGTTTCAGTGATTAGCAAAAGAGCCTCCTGTTGGGAAAATATTAAGAAACGATCGACTGATTCAAATTTTTATAATATAATTATCGTTGCTCTTTGAATAGGATACAATAATAATGTCTGATCTTTTGAGAGAAGAATGTTTTCTTCATTTATTTTGCATACCCTCATAATCCAAACTTTAGACGAAAATATTGTACCCGAAAATCGCTCTAAAAACAAGATGAAAAATGATATAAAGGTAAAACAAAGGCTGTAAGTGTTAAGCTTGAGATATATTTATCTGGCGATCGTTAGCGGTACTAAAATATTATTTGTCAAGTTAATAAAGTCAGTATACCAAAACTTAAAAATAGAAGATTGCATTATTGTTTATGCGCTTATGGGTACGATTTAAGTCATCCAGGAGTTGCTAATACCCTACGATAACGCTTTCTTGCGCCCAAAAGCGGCTACAAAATTTAATACCAATAAAATACTAAAAGCGATAAAGCTCCAGCCGGGCAGCGTTAGGGATAAGAAACTCCAAGTCGCTTTTGCGCAATCTGAGCCACCGTGTATGACCGTTTTGAGCACTTGCTCTAAAGGCAAGGCATGGATTAAATAACTTAAGCTGGCACTGCATTGACTGTAAATATCTGCAGGTGGATGGGCTATTAGCCACAATTGGCGGCCCGCCAGGAATAAACCGAAAAGACCTATTATGAACAGTAAAAATGAATAGAGGCTACGGCCACTACGCGCTGGATTATGGACTGCCGCAATGAAAAAAATAACACCCATGGCAGCGACAATGATGCGTTGCACTTGGCATAATAAACACGGCATTTCTCCTAGACTATTTTCTAGATAAAAAGCGAAAGCCCAAAAGAATGCGCAGAGTATAAATCCTAAACTATAACTGAGTCTGGACATTAGGCCTCTTTAGCATTATTGTTGTTTTGAGGCAGCCCAGGGGCGTACGCAACGACGATTAATGGCGTGCTGTGCAATTGGGCTAGGTAATTGGCCACTTCATGACTAAATTGTTTTTGCTCAGTAGCGGAAATGGGGTTCGCTTCCAGGGGTAATTTAACCGTCAAGGGGTTTTGCGCCACATTGTTGACGCGATATTCATAATGTAAATGGGGTCCGCTCGCTAGGCCGGTGCTGCCTACATAGGCAATGACTTGGCCTTGTTTCACAGTGCTACCCGCGTGGATGTTGCTCGCAAAACGGTTTAAATGCCCATAGCGTGTGGTAATGCCATGGCCATGATTAATGATAATCAGATTGCCATAACCGCCTTCTTGTCCCTTTACGGTGATTACGCCGTTTGCGGATGCAACCACGGGCGTGCCGCGCGGTGCGGCCAGATCTACGCCATAATGGGGACGAGAAAACGCCAGCAATGGGTGCATTCTGTTCATAGAAAAGGATGAGCTGACGCGCGTGTAATGCACTGGGGCACGCAAAAAAGTATTCTTCGTGGTAATGGCATTGCTTAGGGCCTTGCTGTCAGCTGGATAATAACGGCTAACCCCATGGCTATCGGTATGACGGATTAGAGCATAGGTTTTGCCGTCGTTTGAAATTTCCATGGCTAAAATATTACCGGTAGACACTACTTTATTTTGCACATAGCTAGACTCGTAGATGACTTTGAAATGATCGCCTGGTTTTAAGCCACGTTTAAAATTAATTTTTGAAGAAAATAACTGGGTTGCAGCGAGTATAATTTTTTGTGGTAATTGTTGTGCTAAGCCTGCGTCATAGAAAGTAGAGCTGATCACACCGGCCGCGACTGTAGGCAATACTTTGGGAGTCTTTTTAGTGAGTTTGGCATCGAAGTTGTCATCTAATCTCGTGACGGATAAAGTTTGTGTAGGCGACAGATTGTAAGTGAGATCGGTTAATTCCTGATCTGCATTCACATGTATATTGAGTATTTTCCCTGGATTAATGTGGGCTAGCGTGCGTTTTACCAAAGGTATTGCTAATAGTGCAGATATGTCTTGAGTTTGTATGTTTTGTGCCAATAACAAGCCACTTAAGGTATCGCCTCTTTGTATCAGAACATTTTTGTCGTAAGCTTGTGGTGCAGGAGGCACAATTTCATCGGCAGAATCGATTGTGACCGTATTGGCCGATGGAAGAGAAAAATCGTTTTGCGCATAACGGCTGTTATCGTAGTCAGTGGCAGATACATCGTTTTGTGGCCAGAAGAAAATAAAAGATGCCACCAGTAAAGATAATAATAGCAGCGGGTATAAACCTACACGTATGCGGCTGCGAATATCTCTGCGTATGGCCGCCATAGAGCCGCGTGTTTTCGAAGAAGAAATCATATTTTCCACACAAACCTACCTAATTTATCCTTTTAACCCTTATAGACCCTGACTTGCATCCTGAATATTAAAGGCGCAAGCCACATCCCTGTACACTCTAAGCACGGTCATATTCTGACGAGAATGCTTTGTGTGTGCATCTATATCGGAGTATATTACCGTATCGCTAGAACGAGATCAACGTGAATGATTGAAAAAAAGCAATTTTTTTGCGATCATGGGGATCTAAGGCGATGGTTTAAACATAAAATAGTCAATTCTAGGGGGTATTGGTGTCTATAGATACAGTTTTAGCCGAATTAAAACGCGGCACTAATGAAATTTTGATTGAAGAAGAATTGCATGACCGCCTTAAAAAAGGTAAAAAATTGCGCATAAAAGCGGGATTTGATCCCACTGCGCCTGATTTGCATTTAGGGCATACTGTGCTCATTCATAAAATGAAACATTTTCAAGACGCAGGTCACGATGTTATTTTTTTGATCGGCGATTTTACAGCGACCATAGGTGACCCGAGCGGTCGTAATGTAACGCGCAAACCGTTGTCTAGTGCTGAAATTCTGGACAACGCAAAAACGTATGAAGCGCAAATTTATAAAATTCTAGATAAAGAAAGAACGATCGTCGAATTTAATTCGCGATGGATGGGTAAAAAGACGGCTGCCGATTTAATTGCATTGGCGTCACAGATCACGGTAGCGCGCATATTGGAACGAGAAGATTTTAGTCAGCGCTATCAAAATGGTCATGCGATTGCCCTGCATGAACTGTTATATCCTGTAGTGCAAGGGTATGATTCGGTAGAGTTGCAAGCGGATGTAGAACTGGGTGGTAGTGACCAAAAATTTAATTTGTTGATGGGGCGTGAATTGCAACGACTCTATGGGCAAGCACCGCAAGTGGTAATGACCATGCCTTTGTTAGAAGGGTTAGACGGTGTTAGAAAAATGTCTAAATCTTATGATAATTACATCGCTATTGATGAAGCAGCAGAGAGCATGTTTGGCAAACTGATGTCTATTTCCGATGACTTGATGTGGCGTTATATCGAATTACTAAGCTTAAAATCACTGACTGAAATTCAACAGTGGCAAAAATTTGCGAAAGAAGGCGGCAATCCGCGCGATGTTAAAGTCGATTTTGCTAAAGAAATAGTCACGCGTTTTCATTCGGCAGCAGAGGCTAAAAAAGTACATGAAGCGTTTGTGGCGCGTTTTAGTGAACATCAGTTGCCTAGCGATATTGAAGATATTGAGATCAGTTCAACTAACGATACCATGATGATTTGTACGTTGTTAAAAGAAGCTAATCTGGTGCCTAGCACCTCCGAGGCTTTGCGTTTAATTCATCAGGGGGGGGTGCGTATAGATGGGGAACGCATTGAAGATGCTAAGCATTTGGTACCTAGGGATGTTTTTCATGTCTATCAAGTAGGGAAAAGGCGCGTGGCGCGGATAAGATGGCGGCATGCGTGAGGGGCTTGTGCTTTGTAGCCATTTCTCTTACAGTGTAACGTAGAAGGCATACGGGCCGGCCCTATTAAAAAAGGAGTGTATCGTGTTAAAACAAAAATGGTCTAAGATTATACTGCTAGCACTGTTTAGTGGCAGTTTGCTTGCAGAGACATCCAGCACATTTGTCTTTAATGCACAAAATACGCCGGACATTATCAGAGCGGTTAATTTTGCGCGCAACAATCAAAAGGGTGTCATTATACAGGACGAGGGCAGTAGCCGTGCCCAGAATAGCGGCACTGTTTATTTGCACTTGAACGATTTCAAGCAGATGATAACCTTGCAGCTGAAAGATAAAACCATGTTGGTGCAAAGCGGTATGACTTGGAATCAGGCACAACAATTGGCAGCACCTTTTGGCTTGTCGCTGAAATTTATTCCCGCGATAGCGAATGAGCCTATCTTTGAAACCATCAATTACAATCAATCCGGCTTGTCGCCGCAAGACCCTTTGGTTGCCGATGGCGTGGAATCTTTGCGTTTGCTGCAACCCGATGGTCGTGTAGTGGATGTGTCGCCTGATAAAACGCCGCAACTATGGCGCGGCTTATTTGGAGCCCAAGGCGTGTTGGGCGTAGTTTTAGATGTGCAACTAAAATTAGTTAAAAATCAAAATTTAATTCGTCAAGCCGAGCGCATGTCTTACCGTGATTATACCCCTTATCTGCACGATCAAGTACAAGATAATCCAGACATTAGCGCTAGTTTTGCGCGCGTGGATGTTGCGCCGGGTAAAGATTTCTTAAAAGACATTTATGCGGTTAGTTATTGGGTCAAGGATAGGGAATTGACAGGATCACCGAAGTTGCATCCGGTGCGCGATAAAATTGCATCTTCGGTTTATCAATGGTCTGAAAAAGGCGATTGGGAAAAAGGCGTACGTTGGCAGATAGAAAAATCATTGTTGGGAAATGCAAGTTTGCACCCCAATGTAACGCGTGCTGATTTACTGTTGCGGCAAACGCGCGTGACGGACAATCAAATGAGGCTGGTCTATTACATACCGGCAACGCAATTTGCACCATTTATAGATAATTTGCGCACGGTAGCCCTAACGCAGAAGTGGTCATTCAATCAAATCTCAGCGCATTATCTGGCAAAGCCTAATGACCTCCTGCTCGCACCACGCCTAGGCGATACCTTGGCCATAGTTATCAGTTTGCCTAAGTCATCTTTGTCTACAACAGAGCAACAAGCTGTTGCGCCAACGTTAATGAATCTAGCCTTAAGCCATGGGGGTAGTTTTGCTTTGGATCAATTCGCAGTGCAGGATATCGCTAAAATTAAATTGGCCTACCCGCAATTTTCTGAATTTCAAAAGTTGAAAGCAGAATTCGATCAAGATAATTTATTTGCCAGTGCGCTGTATCCCAGCGCGGGTTGAAAGAGGCCAGATCTAAAATGAAAGCAGTCACAATCTAGAGCTTTGTCATCCCCGACTGCGTCGAGGATGACAAAGCTTTGACTCAAATCTAATAGGTTTATTAAAATCTCGCATCTTCATTGGCGATGAGTATATATCCACCTCAATAGAATTATGCTATACTTTTTGCCATTATTCAGACCCACCATTCAGGAGTAAACCATGACCAGTGAAACCATTAAAAAATTAATCGAAGAAAATGAAGTTCGTTATGTGGATTTGCGTTTAACGGGTTTAGATGGCAAAGAACAACATTTGACCATTCCCATACACGCCATAGATGAAGATTTTTGGACAGAAGGAAAAATGTTTGATGCGTCTTCTATACGGGGCTTTAAGGGGATACAAGAATCCGATATGGTTTTAGTGCCCGATAGTGCTTCAGCGGTGTTGGACCCATTTTACAGCGATGCGACCATTAACATTCGTTGTAATGTGATCGAACCAAACACTATGTTGCCCTATCAGCGTTGCCCACGGGCACTGGCTGCACGTGCTGAGAATTATTTAAAAGCGACCGGTATAGCCGATGTCTGTTATTTTGGTCCAGAACCAGAATTTTTTATTTTTGATGACGTACGTTGGTCGGTTACTATGCAAGGTGCTTCATATAACATCGATTCACTGGAAGGGGCATGGAATTCAGGCGCTGTAGTGGAAGGGGGCAATAAGGGCCACCGTCCTGGAGTTAAAGGGGGTTATTTTCCAGTGCCGCCGGTGGATTCGTCGCAAGATTTACGCTCCGCAATGTGTAATACCTTGGAATCAATGGGTTTAGTCGTGGAAGTTCATCACCATGAAGTTGGAACGGGCGGACAAGTTGAAATTGGTACTCGTTTTGGTACCTTGTTAAAGAAAGCGGATGAGATGCAAATTTTTAAATACGTAGTGCATAATGTAGCACATTTATACGGTAAAACGGCCACCTTTATGCCGAAGCCACTGGTAGGCGATAACGGCAGCGGTATGCATTGTCACCAATCCTTAATGAAAAATGGCGTTAATTTATTTTCGGGTGAAAATTATGCGGGCCTTTCTGAATTGGCTTTATATTATGTAGGCGGCATTATCAAACATGCGCGCGCCTTAAATGCGTTAACCAATCCAGGGACGAATAGTTACCGCCGCTTGGTGCCCGGTTATGAAGCACCTGTCATGCTGGCTTATTCAGCGCGCAATCGCTCGGCCTCTATACGCGTACCGTTTACACCCAGCCCTAAGGGCAGACGCATTGAGGTTCGTTTTCCAGATGCGCTCTGTAATCCATACCTGGCTTTTGCAGCGATGATGATGGCAGGACTAGATGGCATTCAAAATAAAATTCATCCAGGTGAGCCTATAGATAAAGATTTATATCATTTGCCACCAGAAGAGGCGCGAGATATTCCTACGGTCGCAGACAATTTGTTTCAAGCCTTGGAGGCTTTAGATGGCGATCGCAGTTTCTTGTTAGCCGGCGAAGTATTTAGTAATGATATCATCGATGCTTACATAGGCTTAAAAGAAAAAGAAGCCAAGCAAGTCTCCATGATGACGCATCCGTTGGAATTTGAGTTGTATTATAGTAGTTAGCTCTGCGCTGTATCGTAGGGGCGGCCCCCTGTGGCCGCCCTTTTTGGGCAGGCACGGGGGCCTTGCCCCTACGATTCGTTTTCTGCAGAATCTGTCAAACACGCTTTTTGAAACAAAGCCAACGGAATCAGCACGCACAAGCCTATGCCGCCTAATAATTTAAAGGGGTAATTCCAGACAGTGCCTACATCAATGCCTGTAGGCGGTAATAATCCCAAGATAATAGTCGCTACACAGGTTATAGCCCCGATCCCGGCCAAGATCCACATGCCCGCTGTACCGCCAGGCACATTGTAAGTGCGATAATGTAAGGGGTATTTATACCGTAAATGAATGGCTGCCGCGAACATAAAGATGTATACGATCATCGCTAGCTGGGCTGCCAAGGCCGATAACACCCAATAAGAACTTTGTATCGTTGGCATATAAACAAAAGTGAGGGAAATCAAACTAAAAATAACGGCTTGTAATAATAACAAAGTAACGGGCGCTTCTTTTTTGTTGGTATAACTTAACCAAGCGGGTAAACATTCATCTTCAATGGCAATCATAAGGCCGCGCACTGGGCCTATCACCCAGGTCGAAACGCTACAAAAAGCACCAAGGATGATCATTACAATAAGCCACGGGGTTAAGGCTTGTAAATGAAAGGGCGTTAAGAAAGCGACAAAAGCATCGATTAAACCTGAAACCAAATCTAATTGCTGTTTAGGAAGAACAATGGCAATGGCCAGGGAGGATAGGGCTAAAGACAGCAAAATAATTAAAGCGGAATAAGCAATGGCTTTAGGATAATCGCGTTTGGGATTGCGTACATTTTCGGCATGGGTAGCGGACATCTCCATGCCCAATAAACCAAATAATACCGCCACTAAGAAAGCCAAATCGCCGCTAGTGTGGTGTGTGGGAATGAAGGAATGCCAATGAAAATCAATTTGGCTAGGATGGCCTAATAGTAGCCATACAGCGGCTAATATAATTAAGAAAGTGATGGGCAATAAAGTGCCAACGATGGCGCCCACAGTGCTAATCCAACTGGATAATTGAATGCCGCCGCAGTTAATTAAAGTGGTTATCCAGAAACTGCCCAGCAAGACACTGATGAGATACGTTTTGCTGTGCGCCAGCGCTGGGTTGAATAAATACGCCAGGGTAGTGGCCACAAAAGCCAAAATAGTGGGATACCAGACTATGTTATAAAACCACTGCAGCCAAATGGTTACAAAGCCCCAGCGTTTGCCAAAGGCTTCGCGCACCCAAATGTAAATGCCCCCTGTTTGTGGCCAGCCCGTAGCCAGCTCGGCAGCTACAAAGGCGACGGGAAAGAAGAATAACAGTGCTGCTAAGACATAATAGAAAATGAGGCTAGTGCCCAATTCGGCGTTGATGGGTAAGCTTCTTAGGCTATCTACTGCAATGACGTTGATCATGACCAGACTAAATACGGATAAAACCTTGCGGTGTGCGGGTGCGGGAGTAGCAGTAGTCATAAATGAGTTACCTCACGGTTTCTGTGAGCCTAGTGTACCATTCTCAAATAAGGCTGTGCAATCTGGATCTTCGGTTTGTCATCATTGTAAAGAATTCATCACAAGGTTCTTAAAGAAGTAAAACAGCGTTTTTCGTAGGGGCGGACCCCTGTGTCCGCCCAAACCAGGGCAGGCACGGGGGCCTGCCCCTACGGAAGAACAGCTCTTTGTTATTTCTCTATATCCAGCGGCGCTGCAATCGCTTCACGCACCCGCTGCAGTAGCTGCATGCGATCGCGTAGAGTATATTGCGTGGCGTCTATGGGTTCGCCCAGATGGACTACGGCTTTTTGTCCTAAGCGAAACTGCCATGTTTTTGCGGGCAATATTTGATCGGTACCGATGATGGTAACCGGAATAATGGTGGCGCCGGTTTGGATGGCTAGATTAAAAGCCCCTTTTTTAAAGGCCTGTAATTGACCATCGCGCGAACGAGTGCCTTCAGGCGCTATCCACAGACGAATGCCTTGCGTCATTTTCTGTGCCGCCACTGCTAAATCTTTCACGGCTTGTGCGGCATTTTCTCGGTCTATAGATACAAAATCGCTTTGTTGCATGGCATCGCCCCACAATGGCACCTTAAATAATTCTTTTTTAGCCACCATACGTACCGTACCCGGTAAAGAGACCAACAGCAACGGAATGTCGTATAAGCTTAAGTGATTGCTCATAAAGATGTACGGTGTTTGCTCTTGAAATTGGATAGAATGCGTATCAATGATGTCATATTTTAAATGAATGATATTGAGTAAAGACTGCGCCCAAGCGGTGATGACTTCATTTAATTTTTGCCTCTCAGGCGGTTTTTTATGAGCATAAAAAATGGTTTTTAAAGAATAATAAATAGTAGTGCCTACCGAACAGAGCATGATCCAAGCAAAACGAAAAGGTATTTTTTTCACTGCTGAACAACCTGCGTGTGATTCACCAAATGCGTTTGTTCCAATTTTGCTTGTACAATTTTAGCGTCTTTAGGTGTCGTGTAAGGGCCAATGGATAGCCTATACCACACCGTGCCATTCACCGTAGCATTGCTGATGGTGGTAGGATAGCCTTGTAAGATCAATTTTGCCTTTAATTCATCCGCGTCTTGATAGTTACGAAAAGCCGCTAATTGTAAAGCATAATGATGGCTAGGCGGCGTGATTGGGGTAGCGGTAGCGGCGGTAATAGGCGCTGGGGTTTTTGCAGCAGGCAGGGCTGTTGCAACTGCAACCGGTGTTGCGCTTTGTGTAGTAGCTGCGGCAACGGGTGGTGCGACGGCTACTGGTTTTGCAGCCACTGTGGCGACAGCTACCGGTTGCTGTGTGCCATTGCCTTGCGGTAATAAAGTATAAAATTGATATTCCGGCTCTACAAAAGCGCGTTTAGGGGGTGTTTTGCTGGCTACAGCTTTTTGCGCATGGGTAGACAATAAGGGCAGCGGAGTGATATAGCGATCATAAAAAACAATAGCGGCAGCGCCAATCACTAATAAAACAGCATAGTAAGTAATTTTCTTACTGCCTTGGTTATTGCGTTTACTACGTCGCCTAGGGCTAGACGAGGTCGTTGTGCGTTTTCTTTTAGGGGGTGCCATAAGACTCAGGTTCCTTTTTTATTTACATCACTTCCGGGTAACTTACCCCAAGGAGGGTTAATCCATGCCGTAAAACATAGCATACGGCGCTGATCAAGCACAAGCGTGCATCCCGTAATACGCCATCTTCCACCAAAAATTGGTGCGAATTATAATAGGTATGAAACTGCGCTGCCAGCGTTTTTAGGAAATGCGCAATTAAATGCGGTTCGTATTGCAGCGCTGCTTGTTCTAATAACGCAGGGTAACGATTCAAACTTTCACACAATTCTTTTTCTTCATCTAGCGTTAATATATCCAAATGCGCTAGACCTTCGGCTTCATTATAAACCAAACCTTGTGCCTGCAATTGCCTAAAGACGCTGCAAATACGCGCGTGTGCATATTGTATATAATAAACCGGATTGTCATTGGTTTTGGATTTTGCTAAATCCAAATCAAAATCCATGTGTTGTTCATGACGTCGCGATACGTAAAAAAAGCGCGCCGCATCGCGACCCACTTCTTCCCTTAAAGCGCGCAAGGTGACAAAGGAACCGCTACGCGTAGACATCTGCACGCGTTCCTTGCCTCTATACAATACCGCAAATTGAATCAATTCTACCGATAAACGGCTGCTGTCTAACCCTAAAGCGCTGAGCATGGCTTTGACGCGCGGGGCATAGCCATGGTGATCGGCGCCAAGCACGTCGATGACACGATGTGCTTTAGCAAATTTTAAAGTGTGGTAAGCGACATCGGAAGCAAAATAAGTGGGTTGACCATTTTTACGCACTAATACACGATCTTTTTCATCGCCAAACTCGGTGGCTTTAAACCATAGATTGCCATCTTGCTCGTAAGTGTGGCCTAAAGCTTTTAATTGCTCGATTCCTTGTTGTAACAATCCTTGTTGCAGCAAATTTTTTTCAGAAAACCACGCATCAAAATGCACACCAAAGCCGTCTAAGTCGTCGCGTATGTCTGCTAATACGTCGTTTAACGCCAAATTAAAAACAAGTTCGTAATTGGCTACGCCCAAAGTTTTTTTCATCGCATCGATTAAATCATCTACGTGTTTATCTTTATCGCCATTCTCCTCACCTTCGTCTGGGCTGATGTTCTGCCACCAATCGGGGGTAGCGCGTTGCAATGCATTGTGATGCGTTTCTTTTAATTGTTGTGCTATCGCAATGACGTAATCGCCCTTATAGGCATTGGTAGGAAAGACAAAAGCTTCGTCGCACAGTTCTAAATAACGTAACCAAACGCTCAAGGCCAGAATAGCCATCTGCCGCCCGGCATCGTTGACGTAATATTCGCGGTGTACAGCATAGCCTTGGCTGCTTAATAAATTGCCTAAGGTATCGCCATAAGCGGCACCGCGGCCATGGCCTACGTGCAAGGGGCCCGTGGGATTGGCGGATACAAACTCTAGGTAAACCGATTCATTTTGGCCTAAGCTACTGTTGCCATAGTGTTCTTTTTGCTCTAGAACACGCTGAATGACGGCCAAAAAGCCGTGTGTTTTCACAAAGAAATTAATAAAACCAGGCCCCGCGATGTCTACATGGCTGATAAGCGGGTGCGGTGGTAAATGGGCGATAATTTGTTCAGCCACAACACGCGGTGCTTTTTTCAGTGGTTTGGCCAATAGCATGGCGATATTACAGGCAAAATCGCCAAATTGTTTATCGCGCGTGTGCTCGATGTGAATGGATGGATGGATGTCTGCGGGTAATAAGCCTTGCGTATGCAATGCTTGCAATGCGCTTTCAATAAGATGGCTGATTTCTTGCTTCATGTTCAATAAATACCCGTTTATATAGAAAGCTATTATATCGTTTCGCAAGGGCTTTGTCAGTAGCGCATTAGATGAATACGTAGGGGCGACCCCCTGTGGTCGCCCATCTAGGGCAGGCACGGGGGCCTGCCCCTACGCGCCAGTTTGAATTTTACGCTACGTATTATCACGCTTTTCAGCAAATCCTAATAAAACTCGCTATTCGCTATTATATGTTCTATTATATTCTTCAAGCTTTGGCAGATAGAAGAGTGAATGAAATGTTAATGAGAAAACCTGCGGCTAATAAAATGGCCGGTTTAACACTGCTGGAAACAATGTTTGCATTGGTAGTGGGTGCTTTTGTGCTGATCTCCACGGTTATATTGTACAAATCGATTAGGCAAAGTGCCACTGTGAGTCAAGTCATGAGCGACATGAATTCCATCAGGGCTGGGTACAAATCTTATCTTAGCAGCGGTTATAAATTTGATGCAACCACCGATATTTTACAATTGCAAGCAGTACAAGGTGCGGGCTTTTTACCCAGCACATTGAACAATCCCTGGGGGCTGGCCTATACGGTTTCAGTCAGTAATTCCAAATATCTAGGGTATATTGTTATTGGCATTCCAGGCTTAGATACATCCGGCAACGATCCTAGATGTAATGCAATATGGAAAGCGGCCGAGGTCACAGGTGCTTTATCTACCAGCCCAAGCAATGTGGGAAATATTAATTGTGCGTTCCGTTATCGCTTCCCTTAAAGATAAATATCGCTCTATTAAGACAGTCTTAATAAAGCTCGCTATTTGCCATAATATACTCTATGATAATGTGTAACAGTTTGAAAAGTGGGTAGATGTGCGGCATGGCCAAAACAAACCAGAAAAAGAAAGCATCAACGGGTTTTGATATAAACCGTCTATTATTCCGTGGTGGCGATCAGCAAAGCTTTTTAGAAGATTTGGCCACCCTAGTAGAAGATGGGGTGCCGGCTAACAAGGCCATTGACGTGTTATATAAGGTTTTAGAAGATCCTGCCAAAAAAGTGGCCAAAAGCATTTCAGACTCGCTGGCCCGCGGGCAGTCTTTTTCCGATGGTATGGTGGG